>JAGWPI010000061.1 GCA_028877005.1 Bacteroidota bacterium
GGGATGGGACTCCGACTTAACAGAATACATAGAATTATATCAGGATTTAGCCAAATAATTGGTTGTTGGATGCATTCTCTACTTCCATTTCTAAGTTAATTGCTATAATATCTTTACTATTATCTTTGCATTCTTATCAATAAAAACAAATATTCATGTCTTATTTATTTACCTCTGAAAGTGTTTCTGAAGGCCATCCAGATAAAGTAGCCGATCAGATTTCTGATGCACTCATTGATAATTTTCTCGCATTCGATCCACAATCAAAAGTTGCCTGTGAAACATTGGTTACAACAGGTCAGGTAGTATTAGCCGGTGAAGTACGTTCAAAGGCATATTTAGACGTTCAAGAAATTGCACGTGGCGTTATTCGCAAAATCGGATATACCAAAAGTGAATATATGTTTGAAGCCCATTCTTGTGGCGTTTTATCGGCTATTCATGAGCAATCTCCTGATATTAATCAAGGAGTTGATCGTAAGAAAAAGGAAGAGCAAGGTGCCGGCGATCAAGGTATGATGTTTGGCTATGCTACCAACGAAACAGACGATTACATGCCATTATCTTTAGATTTGGCTCAAAAAATTTTAATTGAGTTAGCGGCTTTACGCAGAGAAAATAAACAAATAAAATACCTGCGGCCCGATGCTAAAAGCCAAGTTACATTAGAATATGATGATAATAACAAACCGGTAAGAATTGATACGATAGTGGTTTCTACACAACATGATGATTTTGATACAGAAACCAAAATGCAGGCTAAAATCAAAAAAGATATTATCGAAATATTAATTCCCCGCGTAAAAACAAAATATAAAAAATACGCCAAATTATTCAATAATCAGGTTAAATATCATATAAACCCAACAGGGAAATTTGTAATTGGTGGCCCTCATGGCGATACAGGTTTAACCGGAAGAAAAATTATTGTAGATACTTATGGCGGTAAAGGTGCTCATGGAGGCGGTGCATTTAGCGGAAAAGATCCTTCTAAAGTAGATCGTTCCGCAGCTTATGCTACACGTCATATAGCTAAAAACCTAGTTGCTGCCGGGGTAGCCGACGAAATTTTGGTGCAGGTTTCTTATGCCATTGGCATAGCACAACCTACTTCCATTTATGTAAACACTTATGGCACAGCTAAAGTAAATATGAGCGATGCTGAAATTAGTAAAATTGTGATGGAATTATTTGATATGCGCCCTTATTTTATTGAGCAACGCTTAAAATTGCGTAACCCCATTTATAGCGAAACAGCTGCTTATGGGCATATGGGCCGTAAAAATGAAGTGGTTACCAAACAATTTAAAAGCCCCGATGGTAAAGTGAAAACAGTAAAAGTAGAGTTGTTTACCTGGGAAAAACTAGATTATGTTCCTAAAGTGAAGAAGGCTTTTGGCTTAAAATAATAAATTTTAAAATAAATTGAAAGGCTGTCTGAAAAGATGGCCTTTTTTCTTTACATGATTTAATATATTCAATAAAAAATAATATATGTCGACACAAAATGAAATAACCAATCCATGGGTTATACTTGAAACACAAGAAGTTTATCAAAATGCCTGGATACAGCTACATCATTTTACAGTTATTAATCCTTCCGGCAAAGAAAGTATTTATGGCAAAGTACATTTTAAGAATAAAGCCATCGGAATTATTCCGGTTGACAAAAATGGGTACACTTATTTAGTGGGTCAATATCGTTTTACTTTGCAACAATATAGTTGGGAAATACCTGAAGGTGGGTGTAATGAACACGAAACAACGCTTAATGCCGCAAAACGCGAATTACAAGAAGAAACCGGATTAGAAGCCAACCAATGGAAGTTTTTAGGCATGGCCCATCTTTCTAATTCAGTAACAGACGAGGTAGCAGAATTTTTTTTAGCTACCGAATTAACACAAAAACTACCATCTCCTGAAGAAACAGAGCAATTGCAAATAAAAAAAGTACCATTGCAGCAAGTTTTTGACATGGTGGAAAATGGCGGTATTACCGATGCACTTTCTGTGTTAGCATTACAAAAACTGCAATTAATGTGGATGCAGGGAAAATGGAAACCATAATTTTGCAATATGGGTAAAACATCCGCACATTTAATTATTGGTCGTCAACCGCTTATTGAAGCCATTGAACAAGGAAGAACCATTGATAAAATATTGTTACAAAAAAATGCATCTGGCGATACGGTTGCAACTATTCGTCAACTTGCCAAACAAAAGCAAATACCTATTCAATTAGTTCCGGTTGAAAAGCTAAACTATTTAACTAAAGCAAACCATCAAGGTATTGTTGCCTTTGCTGCACTTGTACCTTATATGGATTTACAACAAGTAATTGATTTTGTGGTGCAACAAGGAACTGTACCATTATTTGTAATGTTAGATGGCATAACAGATGTAAGAAATATTGGCGCTATTGCCAGAAGTGCTTTATGCAGCGGTGCTCAAGCTTTAATCATTCCCGATAAAGGCGTAGGCGCTTTAAATGAAGAAGCATTAAAAAGCAGTGCCGGCGCGTTGGAACAAATTCAGGTATGCCGGGTAAATAGCTTGTTGAAAGCCGTAGATACCCTGCATCTAAACGGATTTCAGGTTTTTACTTCTGAAATGAGGGCAGAAAAAAATGTATTTGAATTAAATTTTACCTTACCCACCTGTATTATTATGGGCGCAGAAGGTAAAGGGGTACAAGCTCATTTGGCAAAAGCAGCAGATTATTTTTTTAAAATACCTATGGCAGGAAATTTTAATTCATTCAATGTATCAGTAGCTACCGGTATTATTTTATATGAAGCACTTAAACAAAGGCAATTTTCATAACTTACATATTTCCTAAATTTAAAAAATTATGTTAATAGGTGCAAAACATATTCAACTGATTGAATGTCCGCGAGATGCTATGCAAGGATGGCCGCATTTTATTCCTACTCAAAAAAAAATTAATTATATCAATCAGTTGTTGCAAGTAGGGTTTGATACCATAGATTTTGGAAGTTTTGTTTCTTCAAAGGCTATTCCACAAATGGCTGATACTGTTGAAGTATTAAATGGATTAGAATTAAATAATTCCCAATCAAAATTATTAGCCATTGTTGCAAATGTTCGTGGAGCTGAAACGGCAGCAATGTATGAAGCCATTGCTTATATTGGATTTCCTTTTTCTATTTCACCTACCTTTCAACTTCGTAATACCAATAGCACGCAACAGGACAGTTTACATACAATTGATACTATACAAGAAATATGTATAAAAAATAATAAGCAATTGGTAGTATATTTAAGTATGGGCTTTGGTAACCCTTACGGAGACAGCTATAATAATGAAATTTTGATGCAATGGACCGATGCAATTATTCAAAAAAACATTAACATTATTTCATTGGCCGATACTGTTGGTTTAGCCACACCCGAACAAATTAAACATGCTTTCCAAACATTAATTCCTGCATATCCGTCCGTAATTTTTGGTGCGCATCTACATGCCAGTACTGAGAATAGATTAGCTAAGTTAGCGGCTGCTTATACTGCCGGATGTACACGTTTCGATGGTGCCTTGCGTGGCTATGGAGGTTGCCCTATGGCACAAAATGAATTAATAGGGAATATGGATAGCTTAGCAATAATAGATTATTTTGAACAAAAGGGATTATCATTTCATTTGAATAAGCAAGCATTGGAAAACAGCATACAATTAGCCGCTGAAATATTTGTTTAAGGTAATGCATACTTTAAAAAAGAAAACATGAAATTTCATGCCGAATTTGATATTCAAAAATTAAACCAGCCCATTCATCATCGTCATAAAATTATGCTGATAGGCTCTTGTTTTACAGAGAATATTGGCGATAAACTTAGTAATGCAGTTTTTAATGTGTTGCAAAACCCAAATGGTATTTTGTTTAATCCGGTAAGTGTAGCAGAAGCTATCATTAATATAATTCAAAAAAAAATATATACAGAGGATGATTTATTTTTTTTGAATGATATCTGGCATAGTTGGCAGTTTCATAGCCGTTTTTCAGGTATTACTTCGATAGAAGCTATTCAAAAAATAAATACATCTATACAAACGGCACATCAGTTTTTAAAAAATACTGACTATTTAATAATTACTTTAGGTTCAGCTTGGATATACACTTTAACAGAAAAAGCCGCCAATAGTCAGCCCGGTACCGTTGCTGCCAATAATCATAAAGCACCTGCCGAATGGTTTCAAAAAAAGTTAATGGATACTACACAAATTATTACAGTATTAGGTACTATGCTAGACCGGTTGGGCGTTTTTAATCCTAATATAAAAATCATCCTCACCATTAGTCCGGTGCGCCATTTGCGCGAAGGTGCCATCAATAATAATCGAAGTAAAGCTGCATTAATAAATGCCATTCATTATTTGGTAGAACAATTACCAAAACTGTATTATTTTCCAGCTTATGAATTAGTAATAGATGATTTAAGAGATTATCGTTTTTATACCGAGGATTTGGTACATCCAAATAATGCCGCAACAGCGTATGTATGGAATAAATTAATGAACGCATGTATGAATTCAGACACAATTGCACTCATAAAAAAAATAGAAGAAATTAATATTGCCAGAAGGCACGTTCCATTTAATCCTTCAACAGTTCAACATCAGGCCTTTCTAAAAAAATATGCCATACTAACAGAAGCTTTATTGCATGAATTTCCATATTTACCTTTGGCAGAAACGCTACATTATTTTAAAAAAAGCACTTTAATTTAATGTATTCTATCGCCTCTTAATTCATTGCTTTGCATTACTTCTTTTTCATAGGTTAACCATTGTTGCCATCTATGCGCTACCATTTCCGACGGAAAGTAAAGTTTAGCCAAATCAATAAATAAGGTATAATGCCCAGCTTCACTTTCCATAAAGCGTCGGTAAAAATTTCGTAAGCCTTCATCCTCTAAGCCTTCACTTAAACGTTTAAAGCGCTCACAACTGCGCGCTTCAATTAATGCCATGGTTAATAATTTATCTAGTAAGCGACCTTCTTCATGACCACCTTTTTGCTGAAAAGCCAATAAGCGATTTACATAAATATCTTTTCGCTGATTGCCCAAGGTTAGGTTTCTATTTTCGATTTCTTGTAATACCAATCTAAAATGCCCCCATTCTTCGGTAACAATGGGCGATAAACGATGAACAATTTCTTTTTTTGATGAATAATGCTGTATAAGTGAAATGCAAGAAATAGCTGCTTTTTGTTCACAATAAGCATGATCGGTTAAGATAGCACCAGTATGTATGGCTGCTAAATTTACCCAACGTGGATCTGTAACTAATTGTAGGTTTAAAATCGATTTTACATTGGCCGATTCTATCATAATTAAAAATATTCAATGCAAAAATAGTGTATGAATTTTTTGAAAATATGGCTACTCAAAAAAATACAAACCTATTTCTGTAGTTTTGAAACATGTATGCCGATAATTTTTTAGATAGTAAATTAAATGATCGTAAGCGTTTAGGACTGTATAGAACCCTGCAGGTTTCAGATAATTTAATTGATTTTTTCTCAAACGATTATTTGGGAATATCGCAACAAAAATTGCTTTCATTTAAGGATATAGAGGGGTACTCTATGGGGGCAACCGGTTCTCGGTTATTATCCGGTAATCATGCTGTTACAGAACATGCTGAAGAGGTGATAGCCCAATTTCATCAAACACAAGCTGCGTTGCTTTTTAATTCAGGTTATGACGCAAATGTAGGTGTACTCTCATGCATTCCTCAAAAAGGAGACACTATTTTATATGATGCATTATCACATGCGTCTATTCGTGAAGGTGTTCGCTTATCATTTGCGCAAAGTTTTTCTTTCAGGCATAATGATTTGCAAGATTTGGAAGAAAAATTACAACATTCAAAAGGAAGAATTTTTATTGTATCGGAAACAATATTTAGTATGGACGGGGATTTTTGTCCTTTGCAGCAATTGGTTGCATTAGCTGAAAAATATCAGGCCCATTTAATTATAGATGAAGCACACGCTACAGGTATAATAGGAGAAAAAGGGGAAGGACTTACACAACATTTGCAATTACAACATAAAATTTTTGCTCGTATACATACATTTGGGAAAGCGGTAGGTTGTCAAGGAGCAGCAGTATTAGGTACTAAACGTTTGAAAGACTATTTAATTAATTTTTGCCGGCCATTTATTTATACAACAGCACTGCCTCCGTTGGCCGTAAAAGCCATTATACAATCTTATACCATATTTCCTGTAATGCAAGCCCGGCGGCAACAGTTGCAACAATATATACAAATTTTTCAACAAGCAAAATTGCCATTTCAAAAACTACCTTCTTCTACACCTATACAAGGGTTAATAATACCAGGCAATGAACAGGTAAAGAATGTTGCCTCTATTTTACAAGAAAATGGATTAGCAGTTAAGGCCATACTGTATCCTACCGTTCCTAAAAGTACTGAGCGGCTTCGTATTATTTTACATAGTTTTAATAGGGTAGAAGAACTGCAACAATTGCTGCAACTGCTTAGTGGTTTTGCAAAATACTCGTAAAAAATAAAATTTAGATGTATGCAAAAAAATATTATTTTCAATGCGTAAAAGGCCTATTAGTTATACATTATAATAATCATAATTGGTTTATGTAATGTTGAAAATAGTAATTAGCTTTATTTTATAAAACTTGTCTATGAAATATGTTTACGCTTTACTTGCTGCAAGTATTACCATTGCATTAATTGTTGTGCTTAACATTCAGCTGCCTGTAGGCAATTCAAAAACACCAAGGCTAGGTTTTTTCTTGTCTCCTCAGCAGGGCTTTTGGCAAAATGCCGAATCTACCAATACCGATTTTGGCGGTGAGATGGTGTTAAAAGGTTTAAAAGGAAAAGCAGATGTATATTTTGATAATCGTTTAGTGCCACATATTTATGCCGAAAATGATGCGGATGCTTATTTTTTGCAAGGCTATTTACATGCAAAGTTTCGCTTATTTCAAATGGAGTTTGAAACCAATGTAGCAGGTGGCCGATTAAGTGAGTTTATTGGAAAAGATGGCTTGGCCATTGACAAGTATTTCAGAAGATTAGGTATGGTGTATGCTGCTGAAAATTCCTTAAAAGTTATGGAAGCCGATTCTGCTGTAAAATCTGCGATGGATGCCTATACCGCAGGTGTTAATGCTTATATTCATCAGTTAAAACCCAATCAAATTCCTTTAGAATTCAAATTATTAAACGTTCAACCGGAGCCATGGACAAACCTTCGTTCGGCTTTGTTTTTAAAGTTTATGTCGTATGATTTAACCGGGCAAGGAGATGATGATTTGTTAATGACCAATACAAAAAATTTGTTAGGTTATCATTTATTTCAGCAATTGTTTCCCGACAGAGCCGATTCTTTAGACCCAATTTTGCCCATAGGTACTAAGTTTGAAAAACCATCAATTATTCCCAGAATTCCTTTAAATGTTGATTCTGTTTATTATGGCATTTCCGGTGGAAACACCGCCGCTATTCCACCCATTATTCCCAACAAAAACAATGGCAGTAACAATTGGGCAGTAAGTGGCAGTAAAACCAAAAGCGGAAGACCAATATTATGCAACGACCCACATTTGGGATTAAATTTACCTTCACTTTGGTATGAAATTCAAATAAATACTCCTACTCAAAATACCTATGGTGCCACTTTTCCGGGTGCCCCTTGTGTTATTATTGGCTTTAACGACAGTTGTGCTTGGGGTGTAACAAATGCAGGAAGAGATGTAAAAGATTTTTATGAAATGAAGTTTAAAGATAGTACCATGCAGGAGTATTGGTATAATAATGAATGGAAGAGAGCTGAATTAAGAAAAGAGGTGATTAAAGTAAAAGATGGACCAGAAGATGTTGAAACTTTGGCCATGACTATTTTTGGTCCGGTTATGTATGATAAAAATTATCAAAGCAAAAATAAAGATGGTCATTACTATGCAGTAAGATGGAAAGCGCATGATGGTAGCAATGAATTGGCTACATTTTATCATTTAAATCGTGCAAAAAATTATAGCGATTATAGTAACGCCATCAATTATTTTGAGTGCCCCGGACAAAACTTTGCATTTGCCTGTAAAAACGGCGATATTGCTATTAAGCAACAAGGTGCATTTATAGCTAAGTGGAAACACCAAGGAGAATTTGTTATGCCGGGAACTGATAGTACTTATATGTGGCAAGGAGTAATCCCTTCTAAAGAAAATCCACTAATGTATAATCCATCACGTGGTTTTGTAAGTAGTGCTAATCAAATGGCGGTTGATACTACTTATCCCTATTATTTAGGTAGGTCCGGTAATTTTCCCATTTACCGTGGTATTATCATTAACCGTTTGCTAGCAGGAATGAATAATATTACACCGGAAGATATGATGAAAATGCAAACCAACAATTACAATGTATTTGCTGAAATGGCCCGGCCGGCTTTATTTAAATATTTAGACGAATCTAAACTTTCTCCGGTAGAAAAAAGATACATGGATAAGTTAAAAGATTGGAATTTGGTGAGTGATGTAGATGCTACTGCCCCAACTATTTTTGAATGTTTTTGGGATAGTGTATTTGTAGATACCTATGCAGATGAATTGAACAGTACCGGATTACCATACATGTGGCCCGAACAATCTACTTTGGTTGAAGCCATGATAAAAGATACCAATTACATTTTTGCGGATGATATTAGAACCAAAGAAGTAAAAGAAAACATGCAATAATAATTAGAAATGTTTTTCTCAATAATTTATCGTTGTTTGTTTTAATTTTTTGCAACAGAGCAATTAAGACAACAAATGGAAACACAAGAAATAAAAACCCATAA
>JAGWPI010000062.1 GCA_028877005.1 Bacteroidota bacterium
CTGTTCTGCTTATTAACCATAGCGAAAACCCCAATTTTTTCTATAAGAATATATTGCCTTTCTTGATCGGATTGATAAACTTTTTATCTGAATATCCATAATCATTCTAAGTCCCTTTCTCCATCTTATTATTTTGTTTTTATCTAACAATCGCAAAGTGAACTCCTTATTACGTGTTTCCAAAATTCCCCTGTTTCCAACCAAATAATCTAAACAATTCAGCAAAAACTCTTTATTGGCAAACTGATAATTTTCAAATTGCTGTGTACCCATAGGAAGTGGACCATTAGATTGCGTAATTACGTTTGTTACAATATCTGCATCACTAGCAACAATTTGCTTGGCTTCTTTTATACCTGACGACATAAAGGGCATTCCCGTAAGTTGTGTTACAGAATCTTGCATGGCTTTTGTAAATCTGTTAGCATAGAGTGATTTAAATTTTCCCTCTAACAATACTACAACCGGTACCTTACTATCTTTAAAGGTTTGCAAATCACCTTCTGAACGAATACTTCTTAAGCTAACAATAGCAGGGGTACCAAGTTTTCGGCTATTTGTATCACTGGCTAATAAAATTGTTTTTTTAATACCATTGGCTTCAACTGTATCAATAGAAGAAGGGAAAATACTCAAAACCTGGTCTAAATTATGTGAGATAGGATGATTTTCGGGAGCACTTAATAACGGATAATAAGGGAATGGAATACGTTGTATTTGCGGTTGACCGCCCATATTGCCAACTACCAAGGGCTGTTTCGCTGCATTTAAATCTTGTAACAAATCCGGGTTAATACGTACACCATATTTAAACAACTGATCATCAATATTTAACCCTTTATCATAAGCCACAAAATCACTTTTCGCCCTTAATAAACTATCAAACTCTGCATACAATTTATCAATAAACCAAAGCACGTTTCCACCTTGCATGATATATTGATCAATTTTAATTTTTTCATCTTCAGTAAATGGTTGTTCAGGCTTTACTATTAGCAGGGCTTTAATAGTATCTGCATCTAAAATGCCATTTCGTAAATCAAATAAACCAAAGCGATAATTATTACGTAGTGTATTAAACAAATCATTAACTGTTGGGTTCAATGGCTCGCCATTACCAACTGCATAAGCTACTATAGGGAACTGTGTGGTAGTAATTTTTTGGATGGCATCATCAAACTTAAATTCTAGTAAAGCCTCAGAATAGTTTAAGGTACTAGCCTCATCCATACCGCTTTTTCCACTCATTAAATCAACCGGTATAAGTTTACCATTATAAGTAACAATTGCAGAAGGAAAAATGAGTCGTTCGGTTTGTGCATCATCATTATCCTGCAATTGATTATTAAAAGGTTTAATACCTATACGCACCAAACTATCATACAATTGCAGTTTAAGAGAATCAGACAAACCTTCGCCCGGTTGAACAAATTTAAAATGTAAATGACCATTGGAATATGAGCGATAATTTTCTAATAAATCGGAAGTAGAATTTTTTAATTTTCGAAATCCGGCACTCAGTTTCCCGGTTAATAATACCTGTATTTCTATGTTGCCATGTAAATTAGACAATAAATGAATGGTTGAAGGACTTAATGAATATCTTTTTTCTTTGGTTAAATCTAATCGTTCATGTACTTGAGCAGATAGCAAAATAAGCATGGCAAAGAAAATGAGTAAAAATACCCATCCATATTTTTTTTGTAGAAGTAACTGTAGCTTCATTTTTGCTATTTGATTAAAATATTTATTGATGAAAGCAAGATTTTTGCATTAATGTTTAATTACATTTTTTTGGGTGATAAAAAGAAAAAAGACAATGACCACAAAAAAGTAAACCACATCTCTAGTATCGACCACTCCTCTACTAACACTTTGATAATGAAAATTAATACCTAACATTTCTATATAGTAATCGAGAGTACCTGAAAATACCGGCAATTTACTTAACGCATCAAAGCCGGCATACAACATAAAACAAACAAAAGCACCCGCAATGAATGCTACTACTGTATTATTGGTAAAACTACTGGCTGCTATTCCTATAGATACAAACACACCACTTAAAAATAATAATCCAATATAACTGCCTATGGTAGCTCCTATATCTAATCCGCCACTATTGCTTAAATATTGTAACGAAAAAGCATAAACTAAAGTTGGTATTAATGCTACAATAATGATGAAGAATGCTCCAAAAAATTTTCCTACTACTAATTGAAAAGGTTGTATAGGCCATGTCTTTAATAACTCAAATGTTCCAATTTTATACTCCTCGGCAAAACTACGCATGGTAATGGTAGGAATTAAGAAAAGCAAAACCCAAGGAACAAAATCAAAAAAAGGATTAAGTGTTGCATAACCAAAATTCAACATGCTTGAATCTGGAAAAACAAACAAAAAAAGACCATTTAATAATAAAAAGATTACTAATGCAACATAAGCAGTAATGCTGCTAAAAAATTGAGTCCATTCTTTTTTACAAATCATCCACATAACTATCCAAAACTAAGTGATAGTAGGTTTAGAAGTATAGATTTTGCAAAAAATTATGGGTTTATTTATAAAAAAAGCTGCAATACTCATATTACAGCTTTTCAATAAAACATATTTGTTAGCATTATACCGCAAAACTTTCACCACAAGCACAACTGCGGCTGGCATTAGGATTATTAAAATGAAAAC
>JAGWPI010000063.1 GCA_028877005.1 Bacteroidota bacterium
GTAAAGTTTAAAAAGCCTTTATCACGCATGTATTGTTGAAAAGTATAGGGTTGTGGTTTAATAAACCCGCTGGAATCAATCGATGGGAATAAGGTTAAATGGCCTTTTTCTTTGGTTCCCTTCATTTGTTTTTTTAGTTTGGCGGCATCTACAGTATTGCCGGCAAAATAAATATCGCTGATTTTAATTTTTCCGCCCCTGTCTACCACAAATACCAAATCCATTGAATTAGAACGGGTAGAATCTTTTATTTCCTGAATGGTTACATGGGCATTTTGATAGCCTTTATCGAAGAAATATTTACGAATGGCTTCTGAAGCAGTACGTTTCATGTTTTCGGTAACTACCCTTCCCGGCACTAGTCCGGTTTTGGAATTTAAATCGTCGGTAGCTCCTTTCCCAATGCCTTTAAAATAAAATTTTGAGAGGCGTGGCCTTTCGGTAACATTTATTTCAATGTCAATATTAGTACCTACTAATTTGGTAATATAAATTTCAACATTCGAGAAGTAATTCTGACTCCATAATTTATTAATGGCTCTTGAAAAATTATCGCCGCCCGGAATCACCACTTCATCACCCACATTTAATCCGGAGATCGAAATCAGCAGGTTTTCATCAAAATATTTGTTGCCGGTTACTTTAATGGATTCAATTTTATATTTTTTAGGTGTTTTTTGATTGAAGATGTTAATCAGATCTGCATCTATAGAGGTAATGGTTGTATCGGCTTTTTGTTGGGCATATACACACAGGTGAAAGGAACTAAGAAATAAAGCAAGAGTCAAAAGCTTAAGCGTTTTCTGCATCCGAATAGGGTTTTTTGGTATGGTTGCCGTTCTATTGTACCATAAAAAAGTAGCATTAGACAGTTGTTTCAGCATATATTAATTGGAGCAAATTAAAGGGAATAATTGTAAGTGTTTGTTAAATTGGCCGTTAAATTCATCACAATAGCATATTAAATTTTTATTTGTGTAATTCCTCCGCTTTAATTTGTCTGCTAATTTTCCCAAAACGCCGTTCCCGCATTTGAAAGTCGATAATTGCTTCATATAAATTTTCTTTTCTAAAATCTGGCCATCGGGTATTGGTAAAATATAATTCGGCATAGGCCAATTGATATAATAAAAAATTACTAATTCTATACTCGCCACTGGTTCTTATCATTAATTCCGGATCGGGTAAGTTACTGGTACTTAAATACTGTTGTAGCGTATCCTGATTAATGGTATCGGGGTCTATTTTTCCTGATTTTACTTCTTTGGCTATGTTTTTTACAGCATTAACCAATTCCCAACGGCTACTGTAACTTAATGCCATAACTAAATTAAGTCCGGTATTAGCTGCAGTAAGTGCCAGAGCTTCATTTAAGGCAGTTCTGGCAAAATCGGGTAACATAGTTAATTCGCCAATTACATGTAATCGAATATTATTTTTATTCAATACCGGTACTTCTTTCCGAATTGTCTCTACTAACAATGTCATCAACCCCTCTACCTCTGGTTGAGGCCTGTCCCAATTTTCTGTACTAAATGCATATAAGGTCAGGTATTCAATGCCCAATTCTGCACATCCTTCAACAATATTGCGTACACTTTCTACACCATGAAAATGACCATAAAGCCTTTCTTGCCCTTTTTCTTCGGCCCAACGTCCATTTCCGTCCATAATTATTGCAATATGGCGGGGAAGTTTAGTTGTATCAATTTGTTGTAATAAGGCTTGCATGTAAAACCTATACTAATTTGTAGCGGCAAATGTATGGAAAGCAATGGGTTTGTACATAAAAATATAGATGCAGCTGGAAAGGTTTTATGGTTTTTATCTCAAAATTAAGGAGTGGTGCATAAGACAAGGGTTCAAAGGAAAGTGATATATTGTAAAAATCCTCCTAATGTGTTGGACATTTATAGGATTGCAAATTGAAAGAAACGCCAACCTGCAAAGAAACATAGGAATCGTTTTTAAGGCTGGTACCGCGTTGGCGGCCTTTAATACCAATTACAGTACCGGTTTCATAACTACGATCTTGCAATAAAAACCATGTAGTAGGATTACCGTTTGCATCTACTGCCGGATAAGCATCGGGTGCATAGGTAGTACTTACATCATCAATATAATCTGTACTGGTAAACCGATAGCTTACTTCGGCAAAAAGGTTCATTTTTTCATTTAAAGCATATTTTACACCTATGCCAAAAGGAATACAAAGGGCAGTTGTGCCATATTGTTTTCTATTAGGATATAAAGGGCTACCTTGGCCTTCTGTACCTAATGGGCGTAAATATACTTTAGTGCCATTTAAATAAGTATAAGGATTGTAAGAAAAAATACCAATACCCAAACTTACATATGGCGTAAAACGGTATTCCGGAAAACCAGGCAAAAATTTAAAGAAATTAAAATCACCACTTATGGCCATTTCCCATATGTCCGTATTAAAACTTAAGTTTCTACGCCGTTGAAAGGGATTATCACTATACTTATCTGAATACCCTAAAAAAAGGTAATTGCCCGATAAACGTATACCAACATAATTATTGATTTGTTTCCGATAAAATAAGCCACCGGCAAATTTTGGTTTGTTCAGTTTCCCGGTTGGGTTTAAATCGCCAAAATAATGGTCTAACCCAATAGATGCACCAAACTCTCCATCGTGCACAAAACTATCATACATTTGCGCATGCAATGGCAGGGCAATGATTACAGAAAAGGTGAATAGCAGCCAATACTTTTTAATCATGCAATAGCTATATAACAGGATGTAAATATAAGTTTAAAAAACAACCTTCAAAAAATAAGTAAAGTTTTTCTAATTTCTTTTATCAAGTCCCCAAGTTAATTTTGAGTGCAGTGTTGAAAGAAAACTATTTTCATTTAACCGAATTAAACGTACATCAAATTTTTCTTTTCTAATGGCTATTTGGGTATTGATGTCTACAATTTCTTTTCGAGCATCTAAAGCACAAATAAACTGATCTGTTCTACCCTCTACTTCAAAAGAAATAACACTGGTATCTGCTACAACGATGGGTCGTACATTTAAATTGTGTGGTGCCACAGAGGTTATTACAAAACTGGGCGAATCTGGAAACAAAATGGGGCCATTACAACTCATGTTATAGCCGGTTGAACCCGTTGGCGTGGCTATAATAAGCCCATCTGCCCAATAAGTATTTAAAAATTCTCCATTTAAATAGGTGTGAATTTTTATCATGGGTGAAGTATCGCGTTTATGTATAGAAAACTCATTTAATGCAAAGGGTGCATTATTGAATAAGGGCACATTGGCATCTATATGTAATAAACTTCTTTTATCTACTACAAAAGTTCGATTTAATAAGGCATCCACTGCGCTAGAAAGTTCATCGGGACTAATACTAGCCAAAAACCCAAGCCTACCAAAA
>JAGWPI010000064.1 GCA_028877005.1 Bacteroidota bacterium
AACATAGCAGGTAACCCAATAGGAACTGCCGACACAAGTAGTATTAAAATAAGAGGAAGTGTAGTTAAAAAGGGTGCACCACCCAACAATGCATTAGCAACTGTAATACCCAATACAACTACTACTATAGAAAATAAAATCTGCACCACTTTTGCCACAATTTCTTCCATGTGCATTTTGTGTTTTGCAGTCATAATTAAACCGGCAGTTTTACCAAAAACAGTATTAGCTGCAGTTGCAATAACTAAGGCTGTACATTCACCATTTTTTACAATAGATCCTGAAAAAATTATATCATTTAATCCTGCCCTAATCAAGGCTGATTCGCCGGTTAATGCAGATTTATCCACCTGTATATCGCCCTCCATAACTTGCATATCTGCTATCAAAAAATCGCCTGTTCTTATTCGTAGTATATCACCAGGAACTACCGAATGAGCAGGAAGATTTACCCACTTTCCATTACGCAAAACTCTAACCGTTACAGTAAGCTTAGCTTTTAATGAGGCTACTGTCTTCGCAGCCCTTAATTCTTGCCAAAATCCAACTACGCCATTAAACAATAACAACCCTGCAATTAGCCATCCGTCAAACCTTCTGTGCAATAAGAAAGAAACAATTACTGTTATTTCTAGCATCCAAGCCGTTAAGCCCCAAAAATGACGTAAAAAAAGAAAAAAAACAGGCGTTTTTTTCTCTAACACTTCATTAGTGCCAAATTTTTTTAATAAGGCACTTACCTGCTCATCGGTAAGGCCGGTTTGCACATTGGTGCCAAATTTGTTCAATTGCTCTTGCAGGGTTGTGTGGTCCATAATTTAAATTATGATTATTTTACTGACCTGTAGGTACTATAAACAGTGGCTTTTTTGTAAGCTTTAAAATTTTAGCAGGAACATTGCCCAATAATAACGTATCTAACCCACTATGACTATGTGAGCCGATTACAATAATATCTGCATTATATTCATCTGCATATGACAAAATAACGTCTGCCGTATCCCCCTCTAAAATCACCGTTTTTACATGTTCATCACCTAAATGTTTAACTGCGGAAGATAAAAAATTACCGGCTTGGGTTTTTAATTCTTCAACCAATTCAATTGTATTAGCTGTATTAAACCCACCAAAACCCATAATGGGTGAATAGTCTACAGAATAATAACCGGCATCTGCCACTACATGAATTAAACAAACTTCGGCCTGCATAGCTTTGGCTAGCTGGTAACCTTTTTCGGCAATTAACTGCGCAGAAGGATTGTAATCAATTGCAATCAATACTTTTTTCATGTTATTGTTTTAAAATTTGAAAAAAAAGTGTACTACTATATTTACCATTATTTGTAGCCTAATTTTATTTTTTATGGATTGGTAAGATATAAATTTAAAAGGATACATACCAAATTTAGTTAGTCAAAAATGTATAAAAAATTAGTTCAACTTATTTGGTTGAAGTAAATGAAAAGCGTTCTGAATCATTTTCACTTCTATTACATCACAACTATCAACAGGTTCACCGTCTACATGCATTGGAGCATGCTTTAAGTTGCGAATGGTAATAGTTGGTGTTTGAAAGTAAATAACATTTTTATGGGTAATTTCATTCACTAATTCTTGTAAACTGTTATTGCCTTTAATTTGTTTAAGAAGGGCAAAAGGAATTTTGGCTTTATTCATTTTTTGAATAATTACAATATCTAAAAGTCCATCACTTAAGCTGGCAGCAGTGGCTATTGTTAAATTATTGCCGAACTGGTTACTATTGGCTATTGTAATTGCAAATGCATCAGTATAAAATGAAAAATCGTTTAGTTGAACTTCAAATTGAAAAGGCTGTGCCTTGAAAAAATTAATAAGACTTTCTTTAGTGTAAGTAAACAAACCACGTTTTGAATTCATAGCAAAACGATGTGCAACCTGTGCATCAAACCCTAGGCCGCTTAACATACAAGAATAATAATTATTTAACATAAATGCATCAACCGGTTGTGGTTTACCATCAAAAACTACTTTTAATGCAGCTTTTGGTTTTTTAGGAATATTCGCAGCAAAGGCTAATCCGTTACCTGAACCTACGGGTATAATGCCAAAATTTACTTTGCAATCACGCAATGCCTGTGTAACCTGATTAACAGTGCCATCACCCCCCGAAATTACCACATCAGTATATGCTTCGTTTTCAATTTTATCTTTTACCACATCATAATTAGCAATTGGAGAAGTTGGTAAAATTTCGAATGCAATATTTCGTGCAGTTGTTTCAGTTTCAATTAAATGAATGAGGGTATCTTTTTTAGTGGTACCAGAAATTGGATTCACTAAATAAATAATTTTACGAGCCATGACTCTTCAAATTTGGGAATAAACAAAAAATGAATTTTACAAAACATGCTACCATTTCAATAATGCGCTTGCCCAAGTAAAGCCACTACCAAATGCAGCCAAACAAACCAAATTACCCGTTTGTATTTTGCCTTGTTCCCACGCTTCACAAAGGGCTATGGGTATAGATGCTGCTGTTGTATTACCATAATGTTGTATGTTATTATATACTTTTTCATTGGGTAAACCCAGTTGCTGTTGAACAAACTGAGCTATTCTTAAGTTAGCCTGATGGGGGATAAGCATATCTAAATCAGCCGGTTGATAATTATTAGCCTGTAATGCCTCTTTAATAACCTCCGGGAATTTTATAACTGCTTTTTTAAACACAGCGGGACCATCCATGTATGGGAAATTTTCCGCATTATCAATCATAGCATGGCTCATAAACATATCTGCAATAGGTGCATTATTGAAAGTTGCATAATTTTTTGTTCCCCAATAATTGGCATGTGTACCCGGATTATACATAGCTAAAATTTCGGCCGATTCACCATCACTATGTAAATGGGTACTTAAAA
>JAGWPI010000065.1 GCA_028877005.1 Bacteroidota bacterium
CGGTACACGGCTATCGCTGCAACCAATCCATAAAAACTGTGGAGATTGTAAGTGTACTAATCTTGAAAAAAATTCAGGATCATCACTAACTCTTTGCTTTGCCCATGTTTTATTGTTTTTTAACAATTGCTCATATACTTGCATATATATTTTTTTAGAATGATTGAATGACCTAAAGATATTGATATCATTTTATAAATGAATACTTACAAGTTATCATAGCAATATAAATGGTCGGCTAATTGATGTGGCTTTATTTCATGTATTTTATGAAGTAAACCATCTTCTAAATTATATACCCATCCGTGCAGAGTTGGTGCATAAGCATTCTTCCATGCAGATTGAATAATAGATGTTTTGGCTAAATTAATAACTTGTTCTTCTACATTTAGTTCCACCAAACGGTTTAATTGTTCCATTTCAGTGGGTAAATGTTCTATTTCAGTTAGATGCAGTCTTTTTACATCTTTAATACTCCGTAACCATTTATTAATTACCCCATAATTATGTTGGGTTAAAGCCGCTTTTACACCACCACAACCATAATGACCACAAACAATAACATGCTTTACTTTTAAATGATTAACAGCATACGCTAATACACTTAATAAATTTAAATCGGTATGTACTACTAAATTGGCAATATTGCGATGTACAAAAATTTCACCGGGATCAGTACCTGTTATTTCATTAGCCGGCACTCTACTATCACTACAACCAATCCATAAAAATTCGGGTGTTTGAATGGTGCTAAGCCTTTTAAAGTAAGAGGGATCATCTTTCCTGCGCTCGCTTGCCCAGGCTTTATTTTCTAAAAAAAGTTTATCAATTGAATTCATGTTTTAATTCATTTTGTTGTGAAAACAAACGATGCATACTTTTATGACTACTTTTCTTAATCTCAACCTTAATATTTTTTAAATGCGCGTGCTTTAAATAGTGATTAATTTCTTCAATCACATCCTTATCAATAAAATCGGCTCTAGTTACATCTATCAATACAAAAGAGTTTTCAGGAATTTGTTCTAACTTTTCTTTAATGATTGGTTTGTTTAAAAAAGATACGTCTTTTCTTAATCTAATTAAATAATTATTACTGTCATTCACTACCAATACTGCTGAGCGGAAATTACTGCTAATTAAAAAGAATAAAGCTACGGCGCATCCTATTAAAATTCCAATTAATAAATCTGACAATAAAATAGCGGCAATAGTTACCATAAATGGAATTAGTTGATCCCATCCTTTTCTGTAAAACTCTTTAAATAAGGACACTTTAGCTAATTTATAGCCCGTAAAAATTAAGATAGCTGCTAAAGCACTTAAAGGAATATGATTAATTATTTCAGGTATTAATAGTACAAATAATAAAAGTATTATACCATGCAGAATGGTAGAATTTTTTGTTTTGGCACCTGCATATACATTTGCAGAGCTTCGCACAATAACTGAAGTAACCGGAATGCCACCAATTAAACCCGAAATAAAATTACCAATGCCTTGGGCTTTTAATTCTCTATTGGTAGGAGTGGCCCTTTTTAATGGGTCTAAATTATCTACTGCTTCAATACTTAACAAGGTTTCTAAGGAAGCAACAACAGCAATGGTTACAGCAGCAATCCATACCTCTTTATGGGTAATAAATGACCAATTGGGAAAAGTAAAGAAAGACAGAAAACCATTGTCTTGATTGGCAATTGGTAAAGAAACCAACTTATTAGACTGAAGTGCAAACAAAGGTATAGCGGTTTTAAAATATTCATTTAAAAAAGTACCTATTATTACTGCGAGTAATGCACCTGGTATTAATTGCACTTTTTTTATTTTTTTTACTACCCATCCATCCCATATAATAATAATACATAAGGCCACAATACCTATTAATAAAGCCCCTTTGTTTATTTTAGCACTAAAGTTTGTAAATACCGTAAAAGTATTTTCAGTATTAGCTTCATTAAAAGATTCATTGCCTATAAAATTGGCATCATAACCTACAAAATGTGGAATTTGTTTTAATATTAACAGCAAGCCAATAGCAGCTAACATGCCTTTAATAACGGCATTGGGCACATAATCACCTAAAATTCCTGCTTTTAAAAACCCCAATACAATTTGTAATAGGCCAGCTATTACAACAGCCAACAAAAATGCTTCATATACCTGCAATTTGGCAATAGCGGTGGCTACAATAACAGTTAAGCCGGCTGCCGGACCACTTACACTTAATTGGGAGCCACTTAATAAGCCTACAACTATACCTCCAACTATACCAGCAATAATGCCGGAAAATAACGGTGCACCTGAACCCAAAGCAATCCCTAAACATAATGGCAAAGCCACCAATACCACCACAATAGAAGCCGGAAAATCTTTTCCGAGCAACTGAAAATAACTTTTCATAAAAAAAGTAAATTTTTTTTAAATAAAATAAGCAAATGGCATACTGCTGTAATACATGATAGTAAGTAATGGTTTTAACAGTTGCAATTAAATATTAAAATATTTAATGCAAAAAATAAGTGTTAATCACCGTGTAGCAGTAATTTTTAAGAAAGATTGGGTGGAGGCACCAATATATCAGGCTTAAACTGTATGGGTAATTTTTCAGAATGTTGGATGTATGCAGTTAATGCACTGAATGCAAGTAAATGAAAATGTTGATTTGAACTGTATAGCAGGTTGTATAACGAATTAAATTTTTTTATAGTATCTTTTTCAACCCCATGACCATGTGCCAACTCTTCTGTAATAACATTATTGAATAAAAGTGCACCTACCTGCTTAATCGGAATAATTTGCAGTGATATGGTCATTAATAAAAAAGCAGCGATAAGTGGCTTCATGATCGCTGCAAAATTAATACTATTAAAAAGAAATTAAAAAAAGAATGTGTTGTAAATTTCTTAATTTCTTATTCGCCATTGGAGTAAGCCATTTATATGTTAAGCCCACCGCATACACTTAAAACTTGGCCGGTAATATAGCTACTTAAATCACTGGCCAGAAAGAGGGTAGTATTGGCTATTTCTTCAGCATGCCCAAAACGACCTAGTGGTATTTTACTTAGAAATGTATTCGCCGCATCTCCTTCTTTTAAATATGCCGTCATATCGGTTTCTACAAACCCCGGAGCTATGGCATTGCAACGAATATTTCGGCTACCTAATTCTGCTGCAATAGACTTTGTAAAACCGATAATACCTGCTTTGCTGGCAGCATAACTGCTTTGCCCTGCATTTCCTCTTATGCCAATAATAGAACTCATGTTAATAATACTACCTCTCTTAGCCTTCATCATTGGGCGAATTACTTGTTTGGTAACATTATACACACTATTCAAATTTGTATGAATTACATCATTCCACTGTTCTGCACTCATGCGCAATAATAAATTATCTTTTGATATACCTGCATTATTTACGCATACATCAATTGTTCCAAATTCTTTTACTACATCATTGATAAATTGCTCGGTTTCATTATAATTTGCTGCATTGGTTTTATAAGCCTTAGCTTTTACACCCATTTCTTCTATTTTTTTAACTAATTCAGCAGCTTTTTCTGAACTGCTATCACTTACATAAGTAAATACAATATGACTGCCTTGCTCAGCTAACTTTACAGCAATAGCAGCGCCAATACCTCTGGCTGCCCCGGTAACTAAGGTTATTTTTCCTTCTAATAATTTCATAAGGAATTTACAGTTTAAAATTTAGATAATTCAATTTAAGAATATGTACAACAGTTTTATTGCACAACATTCAATAAGCGGTAAAAATAAGGTTATTGTACAAATGGTTGCTGCATTAATTGTAATAATTCATCTACATATATTCTATTATTGGATAAGCGCGGTACTTTATGTTGCCCGCCTAATTTACCTTTTTGCCGTAACCAGTTATTAAAAATATTTTTTGGAACAGAG
Source organism: Bacteroidota bacterium (assembly GCA_028877005.1). Taxonomy (GTDB): domain Bacteria; phylum Bacteroidota; class Bacteroidia; order Chitinophagales; family Chitinophagaceae; genus Hydrotalea. The sequence continues at coordinate 3,926 of JAGWPI010000065.1, forward strand.
TGTATGACAGGCATATGCAAAGCAATATCTTTTTGACGTTTGGCCTCATAGTCGCTGTTGAGTGATTTGAGGGCACAATCTAATTCAAAAGCAAAGTATTCCATGTTTTGAGGCGATTGTTCAAATTCAATTAACCATTCATGTCCGCCATTTTGATGGTCATTAAAATAAATAGGGGCTGCTGTATATTCATTAATAATACAATTTGTTTTTTGTGCTGCTATGGCAATGGCTTTGTCTGTATTATCTACAATTAATTCTTCGCCAAATGCATTAATAAAATGTTTTAATCGTCCACTCACTTTTATTTTATATGGGTTTAATGATATAAACTGAATTGTATCGCCTGTTAAGTAACGCCATAAACCGCCATTGGTTGAAATAACAGGTGCATAGTTTTTGCCTATCTCTACTTGTTGTAAACCTATGGTAAGTGGGTTATCCTTTCCATATTCTTCTGTCGGCATAAATTCATAAAAGATGCCATAATCTAAAAACAATAACATCCCCTCTTCATCCGCATCATTTTGCGCAGCAAAAAATCCTTCACTGGCATTATACAAATCCAAATAAAAAATATTTTTTCCAATTAATTTTTTAAATTGTTCCTTATAAGGAATAAAAGAAACACCTCCATGTAAGTACAATTCTAAGTTAGGCCACACTTCGGCCAGTGTATTTTTTCCGGTTATTTCAAGTATACGTTTAATGAGTAATAAAGTCCAGGTAGGAACTCCTGATATAGAGGTTACATTTTCTTGAATGGTGGAGCGAGCTAATTGCTCAATTTTATGTTCCCATTCATCCATTAGTGCAATAGAGAGTTCTGGCGTACGAATCCATGATGCCCATATGGGTGTGTTTTGTAATAAAACGGCGCTTAAATCACCATATTGAGCTTCATCATTAATGGGGCTGATTTGATGACTTCCACCAATTACCAATCCTTTTCCGGTAAGTAAGTCACTTTCAGGATTAAATTTATAATACATGCTAAGTACATCTTTAGCAGATTGATAATGACAATCCTGCAAGCTTTCTTCGGTAATAGGAATGAATTTACTTTTATCGCTAGTAGTACCGCTACTTTTTGCAAACCAATAAACGGGTGTATTCCACAATAAATTTTGTTCACCCTGCATTAATCTTTCAATATAAGGTTTCAGATCCTCATATTCATTAATAGGTATTCTTTTTTTAAACTCTTTAATGGTAAAAAGGTTGTTCATGCCATACTTACGTCCAAATTCTGTAAACTGGCCATGTGTAACCAAATCCTGCAGTACATCGCGTTGTGTTGCAATTGGGTTTTGCATCCATTGCTCAATGCGCCAATTACGCAGACGGGCAAATCTTGATATGGCAGGACTTAGCAGTTTCATTGAA
>JAGWPI010000066.1 GCA_028877005.1 Bacteroidota bacterium
CACTAACCGGTACCTGAAACTGCACCATAGCTGCTGAGTTAGCAGGATTAGGTGTTACCTGCAACTGCATATTTTCTAATGGATTATTTACCGGTGTTACAGCAGTTACCACTGAATTATTTACATTTTTGTTAGTGTACACATAATATTCTCCCGGTTGTAGAACAATATTATCTGCCCCGCCAGAGGCCGTAATTGTTTTTGAAGATAAGTAACTATACCAAGTTCCTGCAGAAGGGAAAGTAACGGAGGCAGATTGCTGATTAACATCAAAATTACCCACAAATACCACACTTAATGAATCGCCTGTTACAGTTAATTGTTTAAAAGCATTACCTAAATTATAACTAATGTTTTTGGGTGCTGTAAATGTTGAAGCGTAAATCGGATTAGTTCTTAATTTAAAGAGTTGGGCATAAACATTATATAATGCTAACCGATTGGGATTGCTGTAATAATCCCAACGCAGTGGTTTAGGATCAGTTCGGCATCCGCCGGTGGCATCTACTGTTCCATTAGGACAAGTGTTAATACTATAGTCATAACCTAATTCACCAAATTGCCACAACATTTTAGGTCCGGGAATCATGGCCCACAAAGCAGTAGCCATGGCATTGCGCTTTAAACCGGTAGCTGTATCTTTAATATTATAACTGCCATTGCTATTACCATACTGTTCATTTTTATACATTAATCTTTCTTCATCGTGGCTTTCCATATAAGTAATTAAATTAGGTTGGTTATAACCCCTATTGGTATATACACCATAGCTAATATCCCAAGATGGATTACTATAACCCATAGTAGCCTGATTAAAATTGCTATTCAAATTACCCCAAAGCATCATACCATAATTAGCTTCTACCTGTTCTTCTGAGTTATCGGCAAACATTTCTAAAATACAATAAGCCCCTTGAGAAACAGATTGTATTTTATCATAAATATTTTTCCAAGTAGCTACTCTGCTGCTGTCATAATTGCCCCAAGCAGCTACATTGCAATTATTGCCAAAAGCATCGCAGGTATTTTTTTGGGTAAAGCCTTTGGCTAAATCCCATCTAAATCCATCAATTTTATATTTGGTTAACCAATAAGTAATAACACGATTCCTAAAGTCGATGGTTGCCTGACTTTGGTGATTGAACTGGTATCCTACATTAAAAGCGTGTGTGGGATATTGATTAAACCAAGGATTATTAGCAGCGGGAATATTATTAACAGGATCCCAATACATTTGAACCATGGGTGAAGAACCAAATGAATGATTCATCACCATATCCATAATAACGGCTATACCTTGCTGATGACAAGCATCTATAAATTGTTTTACAGCTGTTTCAGTACCGTACACTTTATCGGGTGCAAAGTAAAAGTTAGGATTGTAACCCCAACTACTGTAACCTTCAAAATTATTGAAGGGCATTACTTCAATTGCATTAACACCCAAACGTTTTAAGTAACTTAAAGTGTCTTGTAGTCCCTTCCAATTTTGTGTTGCGGTAAAATCACGGATTAACAATTCATATATTAGTAAATTACGCTTATCGGGTCTTGTAAAATTAGTTACCTGCCAGTTATAGGTAGGTTTTGCAGTTTGTAATACACTTACAATAGAACCATTAGCATTAGCAGGAAATGGTTTTAAATTAGGATAAGTAGTAGTTGGAATTTGTGGGTCAACATTTTTATCTAAAATTTTTTCCGCATTATAATCTGCCACATATAAACTACCATCAATTTGGTACTGGTAAGCATATTCTACTCCCGGGGTTAAACCTGTTAATCTTATCCAAAATCGCAAACTATCGGGTGTTTCATTCATTTGATAATTTAACGCAGGTGTCCAGTTATTGAAATCGCCCAATACAATAATTTTGTTCTTTTTAGGCGCATACAATACCAACGTAGCAGAAGTGTCACCGGGCTCATAATTAATACCGTCGGTAACGCCATTTGGTAAAGGTGCAAAATTGGTACCCCCGGACACCAAAAAACTTACCGTATCTCTCGAAAATACTATTCCGTTATATGCTTCAGCAATAATAGTTTGTGTTCCTACAGCAGTAATATTAGGTGCAGCAGATAATTGCGTAACCGCACTATCATGCGCAATGGCTATACCGTTATAATAAATGGTAAGGCGTGATGGTTGGCTGGCTTTGGCATTAATATTCAATACATCGCCTATATTTTTAGTAATTGGCTCTAATATGGGAGTATAAGTTGGTTGTTTTAATGGTGTATCAATTCTTGCATATAAACCATTGTCATATACCGGAATATACATATCAGAGCCATCGGAATTTGTTTGTTTAATACTGCCACTGCCATTTCTAAATAAAATAGCAATTTTTAAAATCTTTTCAGAAGGATTGGTGATATTGAAGAAACTTCTTAATCCCCCGGTAATGGTGTATTTCCATAAATTTTGTCCGGCTGAAGGGGCATTGGCGGCAGGGTTAGTGGTACCCCAGGTAAAAGGAACATATTTCCAGTCTGATGAAGAAGTACTTGCAGTAGTAATTACACCAATGTGTACATAAACATCTGATACGGGTGAATAATTAAGTAATCCTTTGTTGCCTTTAGTGGCATTGCAGGTAATGGTAACTATGCTACTGGTATCTTGAATAAATGCAGGCGACCATTGCAATAGTTGTGCATTACCTATTGTAGCAATATAAAATAATACAATTACAAGTATACATTTTTTCATATGGTGCCAATTAAGCTGCAAACGTTTGCGGCAATGTGTATATAAAACACATTCCTATACAAATTTGTGTACTTTTTACACAATAGAAAAATTTTTTTAACCATTTTTTTCGATAAAGTTTAAAAAAGCAGTTATAATCGGTAAAAACGAGGGTATATTAAAAATGTAAACAGCAAACGATTGCACTACGGTTATCTTGCTTTCATTTCAGCGGGCATGTATTATCTTTAAGTTTACTTGTGTTTGTACATTGCCATTTCCAATCTATTTAGTTCAATAAAACGATAAAAGCCATATTATGTCCTTCACTAAACCAAAACTTAGTTTCTGGCAAATCATTCATATGAATGTTGGATTTTTTGGCATTCAATATAGTTTTGGTTTACAGCAAACAGCTATTAATCCATTATATACTTTTTTACATGCTCGGCCTGAAGAGTTACCGTTATTAAATTTAGCCGGCCCCATGACCGGTTTATTAATACAACCACTAATTGGAGCCATGAGCGACAGAACCTGGCATCCACGATGGGGAAGAAGGAAACCATATTTTTTAATCGGGGCTATTTTTTGTAGTTTAACATTATTTGCATTTCCTTTTAGCAGAAGTTTATGGATGGCAGCCGGTTTATTATGGATTTTAGATGCAGCCAACAATACAGCTATGGAGCCTTACAGAGCTTTTATTGCCGATAAGTTGCCCGAAAAACAGCGTGCTATGGGGTTTTTAACGCAAAGCTTCTTCACCGGATTAGGTATTACCTTAGCCAACTTATCATTAGGCTTCTTCAAAAATATAATTACAGGTGAAAGTACTACAAGCGATGGACGGTCAGGCATCCCCTATTGGGTTTTCGGTTCTTTTTTTGTTGGGGCCATTTGTTCTATTGTTAGTGTTGTTTGGTCGGTTTCTACTACACCTGAAATTCCACCCACGCCTGAAGAATTGGCAGAAATAAGAAGCAAACAAACAGGTTTTATTGCTTCTATAAAGGAAATATTTGCCGCAATTGGTGCTATGCCACGTATTATGTGGCTGCTGGCTCTGGTTTATTTATTTCAATGGTATGCCATGTTTTGTTATTGGCAATTTGTATCATTAAGTATTGCCCAATCAATTTTTCATACTACACCTGATGGGAATGCAGCATTATATGAACAAGCGGTTGTTTGGGCCGGGAAAGTAAATGGACTTTATAATATTGTTACTTTTTTATCTGCATTTGGTTTGGTTTGGATGGCAAAAAAAATTAGTGCCAAGTATGTGCATATTATATGTTTATTAATGGCCGGTATTGGTTTATTAATATTTCCACACATTGCACAAAAAGAATTACTGTTTATTCCTATGATTGGTTTTGGAATTGCTTGGGCAAGTATGATGGGTGTACCTTACATTATGGTAGTAGGCAGCATACCCAAAGAACGGTATGGCGTTTACATGGGTATTATTAATATGATGATTGTAATACCTATGATTTTACAAACCACCACATTCGGATTTGTATACCATTGGCTACTAGCAGATAAACCTACTAATGCAATTGGATTTGCCGGTGTACTTTTATTGTTAGCAGCCGGTGCAACCACATTCATTAAAAAAGAAAAGAAAGCAAGTAATGAACCCGCGCCGGTTAGTTTTGGCAGTAATCATTAAATTTTGCCAATTGTTTAGAATACTGAAGAGATGAACATAACAGGTGATGATATGTAAAACGAAAATTGATTTAAAAATAAATAAATATATGCAACCAATTATTTGTATAGGCGAAGCTTTAATAGATATGATTTGCAGCGATAAAGGTAAAACTTTGGAAGCCGGCGAAAATTTTGTAAAAAAAACAGGAGGTGCACCCACCAATGTAGCAGCAGCCATTGCGGCATTAGGTGGGCAAGTTACATTAGCCGCAAAAGTAGGTGCTGACCCGTTTGGGCAACAACTTATACATACTATGAAAGGCTTTGGGGTAAACACACATTGGATGCTTAGCAGTAAAGAACATTTTACCACATTTGCTTTTGTATCATTAAAAGAAGATGGTGAAAGAGATTTTGTGTTTAACCGTGGTGCCGATGGGCATTTAATGGAAGAGGAATTAGCCGGCATTTTCAATAACAACAGTGGCATTATACATTTTGGATCAGCTACTGCATTTTTACCCGGACAACTACAAAAAACCTATTTCAGTTTATTGAAAGAAGCAAAAGAAAGGAATTATTTTATAAGTTTTGACCCCAATTACCGGCATCTATTATTTGCACATACACAACAAAGTTTTGTTGAACAATCCTTGCAATTTATTAAAGCATGTCATTTTTTTAAAGTAAGTGATGAAGAGGCCATGTTATTATCACAAAAAAAATCAGTGTCAGAAGCCGCAATTTGGTTATCGGAATTTTCAAATGCAATATTTTGTATCACCTTAGGAAAGGAGGGTACGTTGTTATCTATACATCATCAACAATTCAATATTCCAAGTATTTCTGTAGAAGTAATAGATACCACAGGGGCGGGGGACGCATTTGTGGGTGCTGTATTATATCAATTAAGCTGTATAAAAACAAACGATTTAACCCAACTTAACCTACAGCAATGGCAGGAAATTATTAGCAATGCTAATAAAGCGGGTGCAAGAACATGTGCCTATATGGGCGCAATGGAAGCTTTAAAACATTTAAATAAAGAAATATTTAAGTCATAATTTTTTTCATACTTTAAATTACAATAGTCGTGTACAAAAATAATTTACACAAACAAATTGTTGAATTACTACAACAAACACCCATTAATATTTCAAAAAAAGATAGTTCATTTTTTTCCAGATTTATTGCCAATGCAACAGCTATTGAAGCATTGTTTAAGCAACTATATGCACAAAATTCTCAATATTCATTCTATTGGAAAGAATTATTACAAAGCATTATTCATGCTTATACACAACGCCCCCTAACACTATTGGAGAGAGATGAACAAAAAGAACAACCAACACAGTGGTTTTTAAGTAATGAATTAGTGGGCATGAGTTTGTATGTAGATAGATTTTGCGGCAACATCAATAACTTAGAAAATAAACTACCTTATTTTAAAGAACTAGGCGTAAACGTATTACATTTAATGCCTATTTTTGAAAGTCCCTTGCATGAAAGTGATGGTGGCTATGCAGTTTCTAATTTTAGAAAAATAGATAACCGTTTTGGTACCTTGCAAGATTTACAAAAACTACAAAACAGTATGCAACAACAGCAAATGTATTTAATGCTGGATATTGTTTTAAACCATACTTCGCATCAACACGAGTGGGCAATAAAAGCAAAAAAAGGAGAAAAAAAATATCAGGACTTTTACTACATGTTTCCTAATAGGCAAATACCCGACTTATTTGATGCCTCAATGCCTGAAATCTTTCCTGAGTCTGCACCCGGTAATTTTACCTACGTAACAGATTGTAATCAATGGGTAATGACTGTTTTTCACCAATATCAATGGGATTTAAATTATAAAAATCCGGAAGTGTTTATAGCCATGTTAGAAAACATATTTTTCTATGCCAATCTGGGGGTTGATATTTTGCGTATAGATGCGCCTGCCTTTATTTGGAAAGAAATAGGTACCACCTGTCAAAATTTACCGCAAGCACACACTCTATTACAACTTATAAAATGTTGTGTTGAAGTGGCTACTCCGGGTATGGCATTATTGGGCGAAGCTATTGTAGCACCTAAAAAAATTATGCAATATTTTGGTACCGGCTTATATGAAGCACATGAGTGCGATTTTGCATACAATGCCACACAAATGGCTTTACAATGGGATGCTTTGGCAACACAAGATGTACGGGTGATGTTGGCAGCACAAGAAGATTTAGTAAAAAAACCATTTGGTACTTCTTGGATAACGTATACCCGATGTCACGATGATATTGGTTTAGGATATGAAGATAATAGCATTCGAAAAGCCGGTTATAACCCTTATGAGCATCGTCGATATTTAAAAAATTACTATTCAGGTAATACAGACAATTCAACGGCAAGAGGCGCTCTGTTTTCGGTGAATCCTAAAACACAAGATGCACGTATAAGTGGCACTTTAGCCTCATTATGCGGATTAGAATTTGCTTTGGCACAACAAAATGAAAATTTTATTGAAATGGCTATTGCTAAAATAATGATGATGCAGGCACAAAGCTTTTTTTTGGGTGGCTTACCAATGCTTTTTTATGGTGATGAAGTTGGATATACTAATGATTATAGCTATTTAAATGATCCTACTAAAAGTTATGATAATCGATGGATGCACCGTCCAATTATTGACTGGAATAAAAATGATAGAAAAAATATACCCGGCACCATTGAAAATACAATATTCACGCAAACACAAAAATTGTTACAAATCAGAAAGAACCTTCCCATATTAAGCGATTATAGCAATATAACCTGGCTTACGCCACACAATATTCATGTGGCAGGATTTATGCGGAGTGTGGGCTTAGAACGAATTTATGCATTATTTAATTATAGTAATAATGCCGCATATTTAACATGGTATGCTTTTAAAGAACATGGCGATGCACCCAAAAAATTGTACAATTACATAAACCAACAAGTATATACCGTTGGTGCAGATTATGAATATTTTATTCTTCCACCTTATGGAATGGCTTTATTAGCACCTTGGTTAGATGTGCCTTTAAATTAAACCTCACTGTAAAGTTTTGCAATATTATTATTGGCAAACCAAATAGTACAAGCACTAGCAACTAGTACAATATTTTTAACAATGTATTGTCCTGTAAGCGTTAAAACAAAGGCATGCTGCCAAGTATCGGCAGGTAAATAAAATAAAGGCAAGAATGTTGTAAACATATGTAATCCAAAAAAAAGAAATGCCAATTTGGTGAATGGCGGAAATAACCATAATATACCCACTGCCACTTCAATCAATCCCAGTATAATTAAGAAGGTATGCAGCGGAATATAACGAACCAGTGTAATATTATGTAAATGCTGCACCAAAGGTTCTGCCGGTGATACCTGAATAAGTTTCAAGTAACCAAACCAAATAAATATAATGGCCAATGCTAAACGATTAAACCAAACAATAGCATTAAACACCCTGATGGTCGGAATTTTTAATGTTGTGTTAACAGACGAAGTTGTTGGTTGTTCCATAAAAAATGTTTTTAAAATTTAATAGAAAAAGAAATATAAAAAGTTCTACCATCGGCTGGTAAAATACCGGGACCGGGATAAATAGTTATACGTTGACTGAAATAATTTAAATTCAACAGATTATTAATGCCACCGGTAATACAATAATGTTTACCAAAATTATAGCCCACCGTCCAGTCCCATAAACCGAAAGAAGGTATTTTACCGGTAACCCCATTACTACTGCTAACAGTATTTAAAGCGTCGTTGAATGATTGATCGGTATAACTATATTGCAGCGTAGTAGTAAAGCGGTGTAGTAAAAATGATAGGCCCGTTCTATTTACCCATTGTGGCACATGCTCTACCCAATTACCCGTTAAATTCACATTATTACCATTGGTATTTTGCATACCACTTACATATTGTGCATGGTTATAGGCCAATGTATTAAACAACCGAATATCCTTTTGTTTATTATTACCATTCCAAAGTGCCAACAAAGATATTTCGCCATATGCTTCTACACCTTTGGCTACAGCATTCCCAATATTGGTAGTATACAAAAAAGGGTTCCCGTTGATATCATTTTTTGAAATTAATCCAACCCTATTTCCAAAAAATACCCTAAACACATCAACATCAAACTGCACAATATTTTTTATTGTACCTCTATAGCCTATACTAATATCGTAACCTTTACTATCTTTTAAATTAGGATCAATCACATCTACCCTATCTGCTGGCGTAATTTGTGAATAAAGATAGGGACGATACTCCTGAGAAATATTGGCATACAATTGTGTAGTTTTAGATGTTTGGTATTGCAAGCCCGATCCAAATAATGGAAAACGCCTATTGCCATTATAAGCTACCGGTAAGGATGCGTGGTTAATAACACCTGTATAATCAGACTGAATAAGCTCATATCTAAAGCCGGGAGTAACTGAAAATTTAGGAGTAATTTGAAAAATATTCTCAGCAAAAAAAGCTGCATTATTGGTATGAAAACGGAGTAATGTACCATAAGGTGCTA
>JAGWPI010000067.1 GCA_028877005.1 Bacteroidota bacterium
GAAAATTCTTTAAAATCTAAGAATATATCCAGTTTCGACTTTTCTGCAACAGATATTTGACGGAAGGTAGCAAATAAAAAAGTATCCACTGGTTGATAATTACTAAACGTAATATCACAGGTTCGGTTGCGTTGTATATCTACATCATCTAATTTACTATGCAACACCCTAAAATCTACATTATCTAAAGTTACTAAATGCTTAAACATATCGCCCACCATCAGTACCAATAATTGTTTTTCACCCCATTTGTAAGAAACCACATTACTATCTAAAAAAACAGGATTACCAATAATTAAATTTTGCAATGTAGAGAAATCAAATGGTATTTGTGTTACTTCCTGCAAATAAGCAATACTACGGTATTGAATAGATTTTCCGCCTTTAAGTTTTATCAGAATAACACTATCGGGAGTAACTAGAACATTGGCTACCACACCATAAGGAGGTAATGCTATTTTAACATAAATAACACTGTCTTTAATCATGCTTAAATAGGCGTTTACATGCTGACTTTCTTCGGGCCCCTCATAATCTACCTTTACTTTAGCATTAAAAGTATTAAACAGAATGGAGTGCTTCATTACCTTCTCCATAATATTTTTAACAATTGCAGCAGAATCAACTTTAGGTGCCTCTGTTACAATAACTGTTTGGGTAGTATCTTTTTTGGTAATTGCTTTTTCAATAGACTGCACTTTTTTAATTGGATGACAAGCCCAAACCATTGATACAAGCAAACTAACCAATACAATGCTATATTTCATAAAATTTTACTGTTTTCCGGTATGGCCAAAGCCGCCCACACCCCTTTCCGTTTCAGATAAAGCTTCAGCTACCACCCAACTAATTTGTGCTACTTGCTGAATCACCATTTGTGCAATTCTATCGCCATCTTGAATGGTTACCTGTTCATTAGATAGATTAATTAAGATTACTTTAATCTCTCCTCTATAATCTGCATCAATTGTTCCGGGGGTATTTAAGCATGTAATACCCTGCTTAATAGCTAAACCACTTCGGGGTCTAATTTGCGCTTCATAACCTTCAGGTAAGGCTATGTGCAAACCGGTAGGTACCAAAGCACGCTCTAATGGTTGTAAGGTGAGTGGTTCAGGTAAAAAAGCACGCAAATCCATTCCTGAAGCCCCGGCTGTAGCATAAGCCGGTAAAGGATGGTGAGAATGATTGGTGATAGCTATGGCAATTTTTTGCATGCAGCGAAGGTAGGAGTTTGACCGAAAAAATAACAGCAGTACAATGAAAACTATAACATTATGTAGATAGCATTGCTATAAAATAATTAAAATATCGGCTATATTACCCCATTTTTTTAATGAAATAGCCCGATTGTTCTGGGAAAAGAAAATCGGGCTATTATTTTGGATAGAAAAAGTACTTAATCTTTATAATTTTTTAACAATTTGCTCATAACTAGCAACCCTATTTCTTTTCCTTGTGCATAAGCATCCCAAACAGAGGGTAAATAATGAATACCGCCATAAAAACGACTCATAGAAACCTCTCTGGCAGCAGAGTCTAATGAAGGGAAACTCCTATCTGGCCAACCCCAATTTCGCTCACTAGAATCGCGGAAAGGGGTTTCATTACCATAAATTGTTTTTAACACAGCAGCAGAGGCACTTGAAATAGTAGAGTGTGCACTATTATATTCGGGAAA
>JAGWPI010000068.1 GCA_028877005.1 Bacteroidota bacterium
AAAGAAAATACCATGGATTGGAACCTTTAGATGCCGTTTCTTTTTTAAAACTAATGAAAGAAAAAATGCAGTTGGTAGAAATAGACAAAGCCTTATTAACTCGTTCAGTGAATGAGGGTTTTTCCGGCGGCGAGAAAAAGAAAAATGAAATCTTTCAGATGGCTATGTTAGAACCGAAACTAACTATTTTAGATGAAACAGATTCTGGTTTAGATATTGATGCCTTACGTATTGTAGCCAATGGAGTAAATAAACTACGCAATAAAGACAATGCTATTATTGTTATTACGCACTATCAAAGATTATTAGATTATTTACAGCCCGATTTTGTACATGTTTTGTACAATGGCCGAATTGTAAAATCGGGAACAAAGGAATTGGCGCTTACTTTAGAAGATCAAGGCTATGATTATATAAAAGAAGCTTTTGGTGCAACTGTTATTTAATTATAAAAATATTCCAATCATATGGCATTATCACAATCTACATATATTGAAGAAAAATTTGGTGCACTACAATCTGAAAAACCCAATAGGTTTTTAAATGAGCTGCGACAAAAAGGATTTCAAACCTATCAAACTGCCGGAATTCCTTCATATAAAAATGAGGAATGGCGTTATACACCTGTTAACAACTTATTTAAGCAAGCTTTTTTATTCTCTGATAAAATACCGGTTGTTCAAAAAGAGTTAATGAATGCAGTTCGGTTACCTAACAGTGCCAAATCCAATGAGTTGGTATTCGTAAATGGCACCTATCAACCATCTTTATCTGTCATGCGCTCTTTGCCTAATGAACTAGTAGTGATGTCATTAGAAGATGCCTCAGCCGATAATAACTTTTCAGGTATTTTACAAGCACACTTGGGGAAAAGCAATTTGTATGTTCAAGATGGTATTCATGCATTAAATACCAGTTTTATTAACGGGGGTATATTTATGTATGTTCCCAAAAATGTTAATGTATCATTGCCTTTGTATATATATCATATTGCTGAAACCGCTCATAATCCTGTATTAGCTCAACCCCGTAGTTTAATTTATTTGGAAGAATCTGCTTCATTGCAACTAGTAGAACATTATACTACTGTTGGCCCATCTGATAGTTTCATTAATGAGGTAATGGAGGTGGTGGTTTCCGGTAATGCTGTATTTGAATATTACAAAGTGCAAAATGATGTTTCCCATGCTAATCAGGTAAATACTACCCATATTCGTCAAATTGGGAAAAGTTATGTGCATACGGTAGTAGTTACATTAAGTGGTGGTATTGTTCGAAATAATACCAATATTATAATGGAAGCAGATGGCAATGAGGCCCATATGTATGGACTTTATTTATTAAAAGGCAACTCACATACGGATAATCATACATTGGTCGACAATCGTGAGCCACATTGTTATAGCAATGAATTGTATAAAGGAATAATGGATGATACTTCAACAGGTATTTTTAGCGGTAAAATTTATGTAAGGCCACATGCGCAAAAAACCAATGCTTACCAAAGTAATAAAAATATTTTGTTAGGTGAAAATGCCACTGTAAATACCAAGCCACAATTAGAAATTTTTGCTGATGATGTAAAATGCTCACATGGTTGTACCATTGGCCGCTTAGATGAGGAAGCTTTGTTTTATTTGCGTTCTCGTGGTATAGATGCGGAACAGGCTAAAGCTATGTTGTTACAAGCATTTGCTAATGATGTAGTTGAAAAAATAAAAATTGATTCTTTACGTGAACACATAGAGGCTTTAATTGCTCAACGCCTTTTGCTTCAAAATAGTTAAACAACATGGAAACAGAACTGCCCATATTATCCCAATTACCGGTAACAGACATTCGTAAGCAATTTCCAATATTGCAACGTACTTTACATGGTAAACCAATTGTATACTTTGATAATGCTGCAACTACACAAAAGCCAATGTCGGTAATTGATGCAATAAGTAATTATTATATGTATACAAATTCTAATATACATCGTGGTATACATACTTTGGCAGAAGAAGCAACTGCTGCATATGAGGCAACACGTGTTGCAGTTCAGGAATTTATTCATGCGGCTTATGCCGAAGAAATTATTTTTACACGAGGTACTACTGAATCTATTAATTTGGTAGCCAATACCTGGGGTAAACAAAATATACAGGCTGGTGATGAAATAATTATATCTGAAATGGAACACCATTCTAACATTGTTCCTTGGCAGTTGTTGTGTGAAGAAAAAAAGGCTTTTTTAAAAGTCATACCTATAAATGATGCAGGTGAGCTTTTAATGGATGCATATCAGCAATTATTATCTAACAAAACAAAGTTGGTAGCCATAACTTATGTATCAAACAGTTTAGGCACTATTAATCCCATTTCCGATATTATTAATTTAGCTCATAGCGTAGGGGCATTGGTGTTGGTAGATGGGGCACAAGCTACAGTGCATTTAAATATAGATGTTCAAAAATTAGATTGTGATTTTTACGCTTTCTCCGGTCATAAAATTTATGGACCTACCGGGGTTGGTGTATTATATGGAAAAAAAGCATTATTAACTACTATGCCCGTTTATATGGGTGGTGGCGAAATGATTAAAGAGGTTAGTTTTAAGGAAACTACCTATGCAGATTTACCATATAAATATGAAGCAGGAACGCCTAATATTGCTGATACAGTTGCTTTAAAAGCAGCAATTGATTTTATGAATAATATAGGCATTCAACAGATACACCAACACGAGCAGGCTTTGCTAAACTATGCAACAGAACAACTGCAGCAAATACCCAATTTGCGTATTTTTGGTAATGCCCACAATAAAACGGGTGTTATATCTTTTCTGGTAAACGGCATACACCCGCAAGATATGGGAGTGTTATTAGATAATCAATCTATTGCCGTACGTACAGGGCATCATTGTACACAACCTTTAATGCATCGTTTTGGTGTGCCCGGAACTGTGCGTGCTTCATTTGCTTTATATAACACTATGGATGAGGTTGACCAAATGGTAAAAGCTATTCAAAAATCAATTAAAATGTTATTATAATATGATTGAATCCGCAGCCATTGCAGAACGTGAGGCAGCTATTGTAGAAGCTTTTGCTTTACTAGATACTTGGGAAGAAAAATATGAATATATTATTGACTTGGGTAAACAATTACCTCCCTTAGAAGAAAAGTATAAAGTAGCTGATAATATTATTAAAGGTTGCCAATCTACCGTTTGGTTAGTAGCTAGTTTTTCTGATGGGAAAGTTTATTTTAAAGCAGATAGTGATGCAGTAATTGTAAAAGGATTGGTGAGCTTGTTAATACAAGTTTTATCCGGTTTATCGCCCGATGAAATATTGCAAGCTCAATTAGGATTTTTACAGGAAATAGGTATGATGTCGCATTTGGCTCAAACACGTTCAAACGGCTTACGCGCAATGATTCAACAAATGAAACATTATGCATTAGCATTTCAATCTATTCAATCCTGAAAATTTTTTATGATGGAACCAGATGTTTTGAAAAATAAAATTATTGAAGTACTACACGAAATTTATGACCCGGAAATACCGGTTGATATATATGAGTTAGGATTAATTTATGAAGTAACCGTTCTGCCCATTAATAATGTTCAAATTGTGATGACGCTAACAGCACCAAGTTGTCCGGCTGCACAGGAATTGCCCATTGAAGTTGACCAAAAAGTACGTGCTATTGAAGGAGTAAATGATGTACATGTTAGTGTAGTTTGGGATCCGCCATGGAACAAAAGCATGATGAGTGAAGCTGCTCAACTTACCTTGGGCTTTATGTAAATTGAAAATATTGAGTTGTTTTATAATAAAATATTTTATTCATTATTAATATACGTACCTAAAATTTGCAACATGAAAATAACTGCACAGGAAGAATATGGTTTTCGTATTTTACTCCGCATTGCAAGGTGTAATGAGCATGAAAGCATGAGTATTCAGGCTTTGAGTGTTGCAGAAGGCTTAAGCATGGCATATGTGGCTAAATTAACCCGTTTGTTACGTAAAGCAGGTTATATTAATAGTACACCCGGTAATATTGGCGGTTATGTGTTGGCTCGTCCTGCATCTGATATTAATGTAAATCAGGTGTTAAAATCATTAGGTGGTGCACTATTCTCTGAAGAGTTTTGTGGTTCTTACTCGGGTGCAATGCGTTTTTGCAATAATTCTGTTGATTGCTCGGTTCGTTCTTTATGGCAAATGGTTCAGTTTTCTATTGATCAGTTGTTAGATAAAGTGAGTTTGCAAGATTTGATAGGTACTGAAAAAAAATCAGAAAATTTATTAAGTAATCTTTTCAATGCACATTTACAATTATTAAAAGAAGCAACGCCTGTTAATGAACTAATGGCTGATTAATTGTATTGGGCTTTATGTTACAATTATAACAGGTATAGAGTATATTTTATTACATGTTACTGCCATTCTTCTCTTCACAAAAAAACCATTTTGCAGTAAGCAGAAATGGTTTTTATTCAATTTTAATTTTATAAACTTTACTTAATTCTTAGCTGCATATTTCCACCATTCATCCAACGATTTGCAACCTTTAAATTCCTTGTCTATGGTAATATAGAATGAAGGTAAATGGTCATTAAACCACTGCTCTAATTTTGCTTGTTTTTTATCTTCTAAAGCCTGTTGCGCAATTTTGTTATAGTCCTCTTTCAAGTTTTCGCGGTGCGGTTCTGTTCTTGTTTTTAAATAAACCAAGCGCACCATTTTTCTACCTCTATCATCAGTATATACTTGCGGTTGAGAAATATCGCCGGGTTTTAATGTTTTTAATAATGGAATTAAATCTTTATCGGGTAATTGGTCAATGGTAATATAAGAACTTCCATCTCTACCTTGAATTTGACCACCGGTAAATTTACTATTTTCATCATCGCTAAAACGATTAACTGCCTCACCAAAAGTCATTTGTTTAGTTTCTATTAAATTACGAACTGAATCTAATTTTTGAACAGATAAATCAATTTCTGTTTGAGTTACCGGTGGTATTTTTAAAATATGCCTAACAACCGCATCATCACCTGAACGACTCACTAATTGAATAATATGTAAACCGAATTTAGATTTAATAACCGGTGAAATTTGACCTTCTTTTAAT
>JAGWPI010000069.1 GCA_028877005.1 Bacteroidota bacterium
ACTCAATGGTTCTATCTATTTTGCGAGCTGAATGGATAGGAGGGCTGAAGGCTGGTTTAGAAGGGTTAATGGGAGTGGAGTGCCGTTGAATAATATTTATAAGGTAGGTAAAAGAAAATTCATATTTCTTTCATTTATTTTGCATAGAAAAAAGTCCTGCTAAAGAAGTTTGACTAGTTTCGCAGCTTATAAATAAATGCTGTGATGTAATAAAGCAAATACCTTCTGTTTGCCAATCAGTGGTATCATTGCCAATCTTAATTCTTTGAACAGAACCATTGAAAAAATTATTGTCTTTGAAATTATTTAATAACAATATAAATGAATTTAATTTTTTGTTTTCATATCCAATTAATGCAATTTCTTTTGTGCTGTCATTAAAATCTGCACCTGTTATTTTGCCTTGACAATTGTATGTGGTTATGGGAGAAATGAAATAGTTGCCTGGTTGTTTGGGAAGGCAATATAATCTGGTTTTATCATCTCCTCTGTTTTTTGTAAATAAATACAAACATGTATCTACACTAATCATAGCTTCGCAATCATAATTTGTATTGGTATTTATTGTAAATGTATTTTGGTCTGCATATACATATTGTATGGCTTCTGCTTGTACAGATAGAAATGCCTCCGGTTTATTAATATCAGACTTTTTTACTCGAAGAATTTTTAAGTCTTTTCTGTTTCCATTATTATTCCCAAAGTCGCCTATATAAATATAATTGTCATCGGCAGTAATATCTTCCCAATCTACATTTGGATAATTGGTGATGAGAATAGTTTGTACAATTTTACCGGTGGAGGTATCTATTGCATATAGCTCAGGTGGATTTCCTGAATCATTAAATGTATACAGTTTGTTATTGGTAAAACACAAACCGGACGAAGAACTTAATTGATTAGGTAAATAAGCTTTTAATTGTATGGAGCTAGTAATGTTAGCAACTAAACCGCTATTTGTGTCTTTCTTCTTACAGCAAATAGATAGGCCAATAAGAACAACAACAATAGCGGTTTTAAGTAGTTGCATATTTGTATTTAATTAATGTTGATTACCCTTTCCATTAATTTGATAACAACCCAAATCAACCCCTGGTAATGTATATTCAGTAATGCCATATAACTTGTCTTGTGGAACTACCATTAATGGAGACAAATTTAAACCAATATAACCCTTCCCAATTAATGGTGAATTTGATTGCAATCTGAAGTTGAAATTAGCAATGGCACTGATATCTCTTAAATTTAATCCGGCAGGTAAGGGTAATGGGAAATTAATAAATAATGGATTATACTTTTGAATAGCATTGGTACCGTCATAAATTTGGCCCAAAGTATAATTGGCCGGCAAATAAGAAGAAGGGTTGGGAATATCTGTGGGTTGTGGTTTAGTAATATAACCTGTAGGATAAAATTGGTTGGCAACTGAAAGTGAATCGGCCCATTGATAATTATAGCCATAATAGAGATTAGCAGTATCTGCAGACGGTGTTTTTACTACCCGATAACCAAATTTACAATTTATGGCAACATTGTTATAAAACTTACCTCTTGCCCCTTCTTCATAATTTATATTAGCGCCTCTTCCTGTTTGTATTTGTCTATATCCACAATCTACAAATGTATTGTTGTACATAACAATATTGGTTTGTGGAGCTCCTGCGGGTTGACCTTTGTTAGAGGCTTTTTGAGCATTAGTAGCCATTCCAATAAAAAAATTATAAGCCATATCGCCAACGGTACCACCTTTGCAGTTAATACAATCACCGCCATTTAATCCTCCTTTTTCAAAGGTATTTCTAAATATGGCAATTTTACCATTTGAAACTCTGATTGGATCATCAATACCACCATACAACCATGAATCTTCCATTACAAAATAACCATTGGGATTTTGAAATAAAATTGAATAATTAGTACCTGCTTTTTGACCTAAAGAGGGAGCTAATGTTGGTCCTAATGCGGCACCTGCAAACTCTACATGCGTCCATTTTAAAGCTAGTAAAGTACATGAAGTATCGCAATAAATACCTTTCCATAAACCCATGTAAGCGGGGTCATTGGCAGGGTCAGCACCTGGGTTATCTGTTTTAGTTACACCTGCCACAGTTATCCAGTTTGGCTGTGCTTGTGTTCCGGCACTTATTAAAACTCCGCGAACAACAATGCCTGACTGATTGGTAACATGAATGGTTACACCCGGTTGTATGATAACTGTATCTCCTTTATTCACAATAACATCACATCCAATTGTATAGGTTTTTCCAGACAACATAGTACCCTTAATAGATCCGCAAAGTGGTGCAGCATCACTAATTGGGGTAGCTGGTGGTGGCGTGTACTTATAAATATTGGTATTTTCTTCTGCCCATTTTTTACATCCTGATAAAATGGTTGCAAAAAAGCTAAATAATATAATTTGGTATACAATATTTTTCATTTGATGCTGTTTAGTTTTGAAACTTGTATTATGATATTTCGGGTTAAAATTTAAAACGTACTCCTGTTAAGAATGACATATAATACATGTCTTTTTGAACCAATATTTTGTTACTATTGTCTTGGTCAGGTAAAGCATTGTTACCCTTCATAAAAGTATTGGGTTGTTTAATATATACCTTGGGTATAGCATTGGTTAAATTGTTCACTTTTGCATAGAAGGAAAATCTTCTTACAATGCGCTGTTCTATTGAAAAGTCTAATTGGCTATAGGGTTGTTGCCAATAATCTAAGTTGGCATAAGGCGATACTTGAGCAATTCGTTCACCTGTATACACATAAGCAAGTTGAACATCTAAACCAATTTTTGGATTTTTATATAGTAAGGAAAGATTTCCAATATTATCTGCTTGTCCTTGTAGAGGGCGGGTTTGGGAAACTAATTTTGTTGAAATTTGCCCGGAAGAGGGATCTCTAAAATAATAACTTTTATCGGTGGTAACTTGTGAATGTGTATAAGTATAATTTGCAGAAACACCAAACATACCAATATACTTTGTATACACAAATTCTATACCGTAATTAGTTGCTTTATTGGTGTTTTGAGGCTGTATAAATTGAGCTGATGGGCCACCATTCCTTACCACAAAATTTTCTATGGGGTTTTGTAATTCTTTATAAAATGCACCTACTAAAAGTTGGTCAGCACCTCCGGGAAACAGCTCATAACGCAAGTCTAAATTATCTGCTCTAACATGTTTTAAATAGGGGTTACCAATTTCATTAAAATACTCTCCCGGAATTAAATAAGGAGTAATTTCATAAAATCCGGGACGGCTAATAGATTTAAAATAGGATAATCGTAAATTCTCTCTATTGGACAAAGCATATTTAAAATGAATGCTCGGTAACACATCAGTATATTGAATGGTACCCTGTTTAGCATTAAATGTAGCGGGCATTACTGTAGTATAATCTTGTTGTGTGTTTTCAACCCTTACACCACCTAGTACTTGTAATTTTTCAATGGCATTAAATTTAGCTTGAATGTAGCCTGCACCAATTTTTTCATGTGCTGTGTAATTGTTGGGCGTTAATGCAGAGTTAATGCCTTTGGAATTATCAGGAATTTTAAAATTATAATTTGCGGAAGCAATATCTGTAAATATTTGTGGTGCTCCATTTACTAAAACAGGGTTTAATGTATAATCATTGTAATAATTATCTCTTGTTTTGTACCTATATAAGCCACCAAAAGCAAATTCAACATCTTTAATAATGTGTTTTTTGTATGTAAAATTTAAGTAGCCGGCAATATCTTGATCAGAATTTCTTTGCCAAATACTTTCCATGGTTTGGGTAATTGAGGGTGAAACTGTTGCAATTCCCGTATTTATATCTGTAGTAACTGCATGATCAACTTTATATTCCGTCATATCAGGTAATGCTTGCTTAGCTATAGAATAAACTGCACTCCAATTTAATTTTAGTTGCGTGCTAATTGTGTGATCACCTTGTAAAGTAGCATTATAAATACTTTGTTTTTGCCACCTGCTTCTATTGTATATAGAAACATTACCTGAGCCGGGGCCTGTACGTTGAATGGCTAAAACAGAATCAACTGTATATCTGGTTTGAAATTCGTTTTGATTTACATATAAGTTATATAATGAAATCTTGTTTCTGCTATTGAAAACATAGTCAATTTTATTGTGTAAGCCAATTCTTTTGGTTTGAACAGAGTATCTTCTTAATAGCACATCTGTAAACACGGGAATATTACCCGGATCAGGTTGTGCACTTGGTATAAAAAAGTCTGAATTAGAACCTCTATAAAAATTTTGATAGCTTGCTGCAAAAACAACACCTAATTTTTTATTTAAAAATCTATTGCCAACTGTTAAGCCTAATGTTCCATTAATCGGATTATTTTTATCATGATATGTTATATTACTTCTAGGAAAATCGTTTTGTGTAGCTGCATAATTATTACCATAAATTTCTGCCGGCGATTTTAAATTAATACCACTGTGATCAAATGCACTAAATGGTCTGTTAGAAAATAAGGTTGAATAACCCAAAGCACTATTTACATTTAACAAAAAATGTTCGGGGGCATTTTTCATCACCAAATTCAGCGTACCCCCTATGGCGTCTCCTTCCATGTTGGGTGTTAGTGTTTTAATTACTTCTAATCTTTCCAACATATCTGACGGAAATATATCCATTGGCACAAAACGATATTTATCATCCGGACTGGGAATTTTAATACCATTAACCAAAACATTATTATAACGTTGGTCAATACCTCTAATAATGGCATAACGCCCTTCGCCACTACTATTCCGCTGAATAGTAACCCCACTTACCCGTTGTAAAGCATTGGCTACTGTTACATCAGGTAAAAGTTCTATGGTTTTTTCAGATAAAATATTTTGTACATAATCAGCATTTTTTTCTAAGCCTCTTGTATATTTATCTGAATTTCTACCTCCTCCTGAAGTTACTACAACCTCTTTTAATTCACTGTTTTTTTGATTAAGATTAAAGGTAAAAGCAGCAACATCTTGCTCATTTTTTAAATTTATTTTCACCTCTTTCACTGTCTCATAACCCACATACTTTATTTTTAATTCATATTTGCCGGCAGGCATTTTTTTAAATACGAATGAGCCATCTAAACGAACTGCAGTTGAAAATTTTTGTTCACCTTTTTCTAATGTAACGGTGGCACCAATTAAAGGTTCTCCTGTAACTGCATCATAAACTTTACCTTTAATTTCGCCTGCAACAGCATGAAAAACAAAAAAAATTGTAATTGAAAATAATAAAACTTTGTGCATGTAGTTTTGATTTTTGGCAAAACTAATCATGCACTTACGTCTTAATTATGTGTTAAAACGAATTAATAATTAATTGATTTTATGGTAACATTTAGGTGTTAATTTCTTAACAATTTGTTTATATTAAACTAATATAAACAAATATTTTAATGGATTGCCACAAACAAACCCATGGTATCAAAAGGTAACTCATGTAATCCCCTTCAATTTTGTACCTTTGTAACTCTTATTTATAAAAAAATTTAAAGTATAGTATCTTCATCAATGAATTATCAACAGGAAATAGAACGAAGAAAAACATTTGCCATTATATCTCACCCCGATGCAGGAAAAACTACTTTAACTGAAAAATTATTGCTATTTGGCGGTGCCATACAAACAGCAGGTGCTGTGAAAAGCAATAAAATTAAAAAACATGCTACCAGCGATTTTATGGAAATTGAGCGGCAGAGAGGTATTTCGGTGGCTACCAGTGTAATGACTTTTGAATACGAAGGATACTTAATTAATTTGTTAGATACACCCGGGCATAAAGATTTTGCAGAAGACACCTATCGCACCCTAACAGCAGTGGATAGTGTTGTTTTGGTAATTGATAGTGTAAATGGGGTAGAAGAGCAAACTCGCCGATTAATGGAAGTTTGCAGAATGCGCGATACACCCGTTATTGTATTTATTAATAAAATGGATAGAGATGGTAAAAACAGGTTTGATCTTTTGGAAGAAATAGAAAAAGAATTAAATATTGCTTTACATCCTATGACTTGGCCTATTAACAGTGGTAAAGATTTTAAAGGTGTATATAATATTACCAATAAAAATTTATTACACTTTACAGCAGGTACTAAAGCTGATGATGAGGACGTATTGCGAATTGATGACCTGAATAGCCAAATTGTAGATCAAAAAATTGGTGAACGTGATGCAGCTCAATTAAGAGAAGATGTGGAATTAATTGAAGGTGTTCATGGTAAATTAAGTATTGAAGATTATTTAAGCGGAAAAGTTGCACCTGTTTTTTTTGGTAGTGCCGTTAACAATTTTGGCGTTCAGGAAATGCTAAATACATTTATTCATATAGCCCCAACACCTAGAAGTAGAGAAACCTCTACCGGATTTGTTGCACCCGATGATGCTAAGTTTAGTGGTTTTATTTTTAAAATACATGCCAACTTAGATCCAAGGCATAGAGATAGGATTGCCTTTTTAAGAGTATGCAGTGGAAAATTTGAACGTAGTAAATATTATCATCACGTTAGATTAGATAAAGATATCCGCTTTAATAATCCATACTCCTTTTTAGCCAGAAGTAAAGATGTAATTGAAGATGCTTATCCCGGTGATGTAGTTGGTTTATTTGATACCGGAAATTTTAAAATTGGAGACACATTAACCGAAGGAGCTAATTTTTACTTTTTAGGAATACCTACTTTTTCTCCTGAAATATTTAAAGAGTTGGTTAATAAAGACCCCATGAAAGCCAAACAATTAGAGAAAGGTATTCAGCAATTAACCGATGAAGGTGTTGCACAGTTATTTACCCAATATGGTGGCACTAAAAAAATTATTGGTTGTGTAGGAGAGTTACAGTTTGAAGTAATACAATACCGCTTATTGCAGGAATATGGCGCTGCAGTAGAGTTTAGATCTTTACCCTTTTACAAAGCTTGCTGGCTTACTAGCAGTGATGCTAAAAAATTAGCAGATTTTTTACGTTTTAAGCAACAAAATACAGCCGAAGACAAAGATGGTCATCCTGTTTATTTAGCTCAGAGTGAATGGTTTTTAAACACAGAAATTACCAATAATCCGGAAATTAAATTTCATTTTAGTAGTGAAATTCATAAATAATATTAGTAATAATTGGTTACTTGAATAAGTTGATTATGACAGACGCTGAAATTTACGATGTGTTAATTATTGGGGGAGGTCCTATTGGCTTGGCATGTGGCATTGAAGCTAAATTACATGGATTAAAATATCTAATTATAGAAAAGGGTTGTTTGGTTAACTCATTGTACCATTACCCTATGAACATGACTTTTTTTTCAACATCTGATAAGTTGGAAATAGGTGGTGTACCATTTGTTAGTATTGCATCAAAGCCAACCCGTAATGAAGCTTTAGAATATTATAGAAGAGTGGCCATTAAAGAGCAATTGAATATCCATTTGTTTGAAAAAGTACTATCAATAAAGCCAATTGCAGCTAACACCACAATGTTTGAAGTAAATACCAACAAGCAGCAAAATTTTACCCGCCATATTGTTGTGGCTACCGGATTTTATGATATTCCTTTTTTATTAAAAGTACCAGGTGAGGATTTACCTAAGGTAACACATTACTATAAAGATCCACACTTTTATGCTTTTCAACGAGTGGTAGTAGTTGGGGGCAATAATTCAGCAGTAGATGCTGCTTTAGAAACATGGCGAAAAGGGGCTTCCGTTACTATGGTTATTCGCGAAAGCCAAATTGGCGAACGTGTAAAATATTGGGTGAGGCCGGATATTATTAATAGGATTGAAGAAGGATCAATTAAAGCATACTTTAATGCTACCATTGCCGCTATTGAACCCCACCAGGTGCATATTCATACACCGGAAGGACAAATAACTATTCCTAATGATTGGGTAATTGCTGCCACAGGCTATCAGCCCGATTTTTCTTTTTTAACAATGTTGGGCATACAATTATCTGATGATGGTGTTCAG
>JAGWPI010000070.1 GCA_028877005.1 Bacteroidota bacterium
AGGTTACACGGCAGATATTGAAGAAAGTTTTAGTAGCGGCAGAAGGGTAGTGGCTGTATTTTCAGAACATAAAAGGCAAATAAAAGGCATATTACATGGTGAAAGTGATAGCAGAAAAACTGCTTTTATTGAACCTGAAGAAACCATTGAATTAAATAATGAGGTATACAGTTTAGAAAATGACGAGCGGGCAGAAGTGCAGCGTATTTTAAAGGCTTTAACTGCTCAACTACTTGTATATGCCCCTTTAATGGCACATTATCTGCATATTATTGGTATGTATGATTTTATAAAAGCCAAAGCCTTATTGGCAATGGAAATAAAAGGTGAGATGCCAGATATTATTGATAAATCTTTGTTGCGTTTAGAAAAAGCGTATCACCCCATCTTGTTGTTAAACAATCAAAAAAATAATAAACTTACCATTCCGGTTTCTATTGAGTTAAATGACGAAAAAAGAATTTTAATTATTAGCGGCCCAAATGCAGGTGGAAAAACGGTAACCATGAAAACTGTGGGTTTACTTCAATTAATGGTTCAAAGTGGTTTATTAGTTCCTGTAAACCCGCATTCACAAATGGGTATTTTTAAGCAATTATTTATTCACATTGGTGATACACAAAGTATTGAATTTGAATTAAGTACCTATTCGTCGCACCTTATGCATATGAAGCATTTTATAGAAATGGGTAATGGAAGAACTTTATTTTTTATAGACGAATTGGGTAGTGGAAGTGACCCAAATTTAGGAGGGGCATTTGCAGAAGTGATTTTAGAAGAATTATGCCGAAAACATGCCATTGGTATAGTAACCACTCACTATCTTAATTTAAAAATTATGGGCAATAAAACACCCGGTATCATTAATGGCGCTATGGCTTTTGATGAAGAAAAATTACAACCACTATATCAGTTAATGATTGGGAAACCGGGAAGTTCTTATACTTTTTCAATTGCAGAACGAATAGGTATGCCTGCTAGCTTAATTAATAGAGCCAAAAAACTGGTAGATCATCAACACTTTAAATTAGATGCATTACTTAACAGTACTGAACAACATTTGCAACAACTACATTCAGAAAAAAATGAACTTACATTATTGATGAAGGAAAATGCAGCTTTAAAAAAAGAATTAGAAACAACTATTCATAAAGAAAAACACCGACAACAAGTAGAATTACTTAAACATCAGAACAAACTTTCAGAAGAAAAACTGGAATATTTAAAAAATATGGAACGAAAACTAAAACAAATTGTTTTAGATTATAAAAAAGCTGAAGATAAGAATGAAGTAATTCATAATTTAAAAAATTTGCTCTTTCATAAAAATGAAGTTGTACAAAGCAAACAAGTAAAGAAAAGTACGCATCAATACAAAGAAATCAATACTAATATTGCAGAGGGTATGTTAGTAAAACTAAGGAAAAACTATCAGGTAGGTACAGTAAAGGAAATTAGAGGCAAAAGGGCTATAGTTCAAATTGGCCTATTACCTATGAATATTGAATTATCTGATTTAGTAGCTGTTGAAAAAAAAGCAGATAACTCTGATACAAAAAAAGATTAATTTTTTAAATTGATTTCATCATCCATATATTACATCCCGTATGGCCAGAATGGCCTATAGGTGCATTTAAGTATTTAAAACCAAATTTTTCATATACGGTAACGGCTTTTTGTAATTCGGGCATGGTTTCCAAATAAACTTTACGATAACCCATTTTTGCTGCTTCTTTCAAACAAGTGCTAATTAATAATCCACCCAATCCTTTTCCTCTTGCGTTTTGGTGTAAATACATTTTAACTAACTCACACACACCTTCAGGCAAACCTTCTGTAGGGTATATACCAGCCCCACCAAGTAATATGCCGTTACTTTCTGCCACAAAATAAACAGCATTTGGTGTTGTAGAAAACAATTCAAATAAATGATCTGTACTAGCATCAAAATAAACGGTACCCGGTTTGTTGGCATTAAATTCTTCTAAAGCCGATCGGATAATTTTAGCTAATGATGCATTGTCTTTTGGTTCAATTAATCTAATGATATAATCCTCCATCCTTTATCTACGCATTTGTTTATAATAATTAATGAGTGAATTGGTTGAAGAGTCATGAGTTGATACCGGTTTATCATCTTTTAGTTCTGGTAATATTTTACCGGCCAATTGTTTACCCAATTCAACACCCCATTGATCAAAACTGAAAATATTCCATATAACACCTTGTACAAATATTTTGTGTTCATATAGCGCAATAAGGCTTCCTAGTGTATTAGGTGTTATTTCTTTTAATAAAAATGAATTAGTGGGTTTGTTTCCTGCAAACACTTTAAATGGTACTAATTTTTTTACTTCCTCTTCGTTCGTCATTACCTTCATTAATTCCTCTCTTACTTCTACTTCAGTTTTGCCATTCATTAAAGCTTCTGTTTGCGCAAAAAAGTTGGAGAGTAATTTAGTATGATGATCGCCTAATGGATTATGGCTAATGGCTGGGGCTATAAAGTCGCAGGGAATTAGAGGTGTACCCTGATGGATGAGTTGGTAAAAAGCATGCTGACCATTTGTACCGGGTTCTCCCCAAATTACGGGGCCTGTAGCATAATTTACCGGATTACCCATTCTATCTACACTTTTACCATTACTCTCCATATTTCCCTGTTGAAAATAGGCTGGAAAACGGTGCATATATTGATCATATGGCAAAATAGCTTCACTTTGAGCACCAAAAAAATTGGTGTACCAAATACCCAACAATGCCATGATAACCGGGATATTTTTTTCGAATTTTTCAGTTTTAAAATGCTCATCAATAATAAAAGCACCTTTTAAAAGCTGTTCAAAATTATCATAACCAATGGTTAATGCAATTGATAAGCCAATTGCGCTCCATAAAGAATAACGACCTCCAACCCAATCCCAAAACTCAAACATATTGGCCTTATCAATTCCAAATTTTATAACTTCTTTTTCATTGGTGCTTAAAGCTACAAAATGTTTGGCTACATATGATTCATCTTTTGCATGTTGTAAAAACCAATCTCTTGCAGAATGTGCATTGGTCATTGTTTCTTGTGTAGTAAATGTTTTGGATGCAATTAAAAATAAAGTTTCGTCTGCAGTTACATTTTTTAATATTTCTACTAGTTGTGTAGCATCAACATTACTAACAAAATATGCCTGAATACCTTCTATCCAATACGATTTTAATGCTTCGGTTACCATTACAGGGCCTAAATCGCTACCGCCAATACCTATATTTACAATGTACTTAATTCTTTTTCCTGAATACCCTTTCCATGTGCCATCATGAATTTGTTGACAAAAGTTTTTCATGTGATTGAGTACTTTGCGAACTAATGGCATTACATCTTTTCCATCTACTAAAATAGGCATATCAGAAAAATTACGAAGGGCTGTATGTAAAACAGAGCGATGTTCTGTTTCATTAATCTTTAAACCCGCAAACATTGCATGAATTGCTTCTTTTAAATGGCATTCTTCTGCTAATTGCAGCAGTAATTGTAAAGTTTTTTGATTGATGATGTTTTTGGAATAATCAAATAAAATATCTTGAAATTGAATAGAAAATTTATTAAATCTCTCTTTATCTGTAGCAAACAAATCGCGCATATGCTTTCGATTCATTTCTTCATCATGGTGTTTTTTTAATAAAAACCAAGCTTGTGTATTTGTGGGATTTATTTTGGGAAGCATATACTATTTATTTTTTCTATATTTCTATAAATCATTAATGGCATCAATAGTGAGTTGCACCATGGATGGATGAATGTCTAAATGTAATACCATTCTAACCTGAGTAGGTGAAATGGGCATTACTTTAATGTGCTGTTTTTCCATTAATTCAGCAAATTGCATAGGGGTTAATCTACCTTTCACCTCAAAAATAATTATATTGGTTTCAACAGGCATTATTTCTCCTACAAAATCTTTCTTTTGTAAACATTCGGCAATTAGTTTGGCATGAGCATGATCTTGCGCTAATCGGTTAATATGATGATCTAACGCATATATACCGGCTGCTGCCAAATAACCTGCTTGTCGCATTCCGCCACCAAAAACCTTTCTTACTCGCTTTGCTTTTTGTATAAATGATTGTGTTCCTAACAAAACACTACCAACAGGGGTACCTAATCCTTTACTTAAACAAATAGATATGGAATCGAAAAGCAAACCATAAGTAGTAGGTTTTTCTTTAGTAGCTACCAAAGCATTAAATAATCGAGCACCATCTAAATGTAATTTAAGTTGATGCGCCTCACAAATATTTTTAATAGCTTCTATTTCATCTACTTGATAACAAGAGCCCCCCCCACGATTGCTGGTGTTTTCAAGACTTACTAATGTTGATTGCGGTTTATGAATATCAGTAGGATTAATAGCACTAAGCACTTGTTGCGCAGTAATTCTACCTCTATTACCTTGTAATAAACGAACTGATGCACTGCTATTAAAAGCAATTCCACCACCTTCATACAAATAAATGTGTGATAAGGCGTCACAAATTACCTCATCACCCGGTTGCGTGTGTACTTTAATGGCAATTTGGTTGGTCATGGTACCACTAGGGCAAAACAAACCTGCTTCCATACCAAAAAGTTGGGCAGCTTTTTGTTCAAGTGCAATAATAGAAGGGTCTTCTCCAAAAACATCGTCACCAACTTTGGCTGTAAACATTGCCTCTAACATGGCAGGTGTTGGCCGGGTAACTGTATCAGATCTAAAATCAATATTAAGTGGCATAGAAGCGCGAAGTTAATTGTGTTATTATAAACTTTGATGGGTGGGATATAGATTTAATTTTTTTTAAAAAGACACTTTTTATTAAAAACATTCGTTTAATCAGTTGTTTTAATGTAGATTTGCACACTTTTGAAATTTATGAGGATAATTTTAACGCTATTGTTGCAACCAAACAGTAACTTTTAGCGTCTATATGTCGTTAGTAAATAAATTGTAACTATATACTATGAGGCAGCTCAAAATTGCAACCCAGATTACCAACAGAGATTCACAGGCCGTAGAAAAGTATCTGCAGGAAATTTCTAAAATTCCGATGATCACTCCCGAAGAGGAAACAACACTGGCCCAAAAAATTAAAATGGGTAATCAGAGAGCGCTCGACAAATTGGTGCAGGCCAATTTAAGATTTGTGGTATCTGTAGCTAAGCAATACCAGCACCAGGGCCTTTCACTTAGCGATTTAATTAACGAGGGTAACCTCGGCTTAATAAAAGCGGCGCAACGCTTTGATGAAACCAAAGGTTTCAAATTTATTTCTTATGCTGTGTGGTGGATTCGCCAATCGATACTACAGGCATTGGCAGAGCAGGG
>JAGWPI010000071.1 GCA_028877005.1 Bacteroidota bacterium
GGCAATGGTGCAAAAGATAAAAACAGCATACAAACCTGTGGTACTTGTGGTGGCTCCGGACAGGTGCGGAAGGTTACCAGTACTTTTTTAGGACAAATGCAAACTGTAACCACCTGCCCTACCTGTAATGGTGAGGGTAGTGCTGTCACCAATAAGTGTACTGCCTGTAAAGGTGAGGGAAGAGTATATGGCGAAGAAACCATTTCAATTGATGTACCTGCCGGCGTGCAGGAAGGTATGCAATTGAGCATGAGTGGAAAGGGCAATGCAGGAGAACGAGGAGGTATGCCTGGCGATTTACTCATTCAGATTGAAGAAGAAGCTCATTCTGATTTACAACGTGATGGGTTAAATGTAGCATTCGATTTGCATATTTCTATTCCGGAAGCCGTTTTTGGTACACAGGTAGAAGTACCTACTATTGATGGAAAAGCTAAAATTAAGATACCGCCCGGTACACAAAGCGGGAAAATATTTCGTTTAAAAGGGAAAGGCTTCCCCGAAGTACAGGGTTATGCTAAAGGTGATCAATTGATTCATGTTAATATCTGGACACCTCAAACAGTTTCGGCGGAAGAAAAGGAAATTATGGAAAAATTAAGCCATAGCCCCAATTTTAAACCGCAGCCCGGTAAAAATGATAAATCATTTTTTGAAAGAGTAAAAGAAGCATTTCAATAAACTCAAAAGCCCTGAAAGGGGCTTTGGTTTTATAGGTATAATACTGAAAAATAGTTGGTAAAATCGTCTGTAATTCAATACAGAGTTGAGTTATAAGGAAGTTTGGTGAAAATATTTTCGACTAACCAAGTTGCCTTATTTTTTGAAGAATGCCAGTGGTAGAAAAACCTTCAATTATCGGATTAATGACTACACGACCATGATTGGCTAAAACTTCTTTTGCGCCTACAATAGTTTCAATTGTATAATCTCCACCCTTTACCAATACATCCGGTTCCAGTGATTTAATTAATTCTAACGGGGTATCTTCCTCAAAAATAACTACA
Organism: Bacteroidota bacterium; assembly: GCA_028877005.1. Lineage (GTDB taxonomy): Bacteria > Bacteroidota > Bacteroidia > Chitinophagales > Chitinophagaceae > Hydrotalea. Next base: position 1,008 of record JAGWPI010000071.1, read on the forward strand.
GCATCCACCATTAATAAAGAGGCAAGTAATAGTGCACGGCTATGTTCATGGTTAATTGGGCGCTCTGCACCTTTTAAGCGTTTGGTACTGGCATCACTATTTACACCCACTATCAAAAAATCTGCTTCTTCAGCAGCTTTCGATAGGGAGGCAATATGCCCTTCATGTAAAATATCAAAACAGCCATTGGTAAAAGCAACCGTTTTATTGCGCATTTTCCAGCCTGTTCTAATGGCTTTAAGGGTTGCTAAAGGCATTATTTTTTGTTGAATAGCTTGTGTGTACCGCATACATTTCCTATATAAAAATTCATTCAATTTGTTATGAAGCCTGTGATGTTGGCACCATTCTTTTTTTATTATACCAGGGTAATAATCCCAAACAAACAAATCCCCAAATTAATATAATAATAAATTGTGCAAACCATTGTAATGTTCCATTGGCATAACCAATTCCAAAAGCTATTCCGTTTTTTTCTAAAACCATTGCCATTAAATAAGCATAGGCTCCAATGCCGCCGGGTGTTACAATCATACCAATACTTGCAAAAGCTAATGCAGAAAAAGCTACAGGAATACCTAAACCGTTGGTACCAACGGTAGCATAAAAACCAACCCAGGTGCCCAACAAGTATAATAACCAAATGCCAAAAGAATAAAAAATGAATAAGCCTTTTTGCTGAATATCTTTAATACTGCTTAATCCTTCCCAAATGCCACGTATAATTTTTTTTAATTGAATTACCAGTTTTAAATGCGCAAAACGGTTAAACCAATGCCTGATGATTACAATGATAATCAGCAAAATACCCATTGCAATGGCCATTTTCCGCACCGAAATTCCTCCCGATTTTGATTGAAAGGTTTCTTTGAATAACTGGATGGCATAGTCGCCTATAATTTCATATTGGGTTAGCAGCGCCAGCAGGAAAACAATTCCAAGCGATAGTACATCAAACGCCCTTTCGGCTACAATAGTGCCAACTAATTTTTCGGCGGGTACTTTTTCATAGCGTGCCAGCAATGTACACTTTAATACTTCGCCCAGTCGGGGTACGGCCAAATTTGCCAGATAACCTATCATTACAGCAAAATAAGTATTGATGACAGATGGTTTATAGCCCATGGGTTGCATCAATATTTTCCAGCGCAGCGCTCTGAGAATATGGCTTAATGTAAGTATGAAAAATACCGGAATGAATAGTATATATTTTGCATGGGTTAAAGCGCCAGTAAACTCTCCCCACTGATTAGCAGGTATTTGATGAAGACTCCACCAAACCAAAAATATACCCAGCCCCAGGAAAAAAAGATATTTTACAAATACTTTCAGTTTTCTTTTCATGCAGGAAAATTCTACTGCAATTTACAGAAGCCTGTGTTAATTATAATTTATTTCCCGGTTTTGGAAAAACTACAATTGGTTTAAAAGTTTTGGCAGCGTCAAAATCCATGTGTGCATATGACATGATTACAATAATATCTCCAACAGCAGCTTTTCTAGCAGCCGGCCCGTTTAAACAGACCACGCCTGAACCTCGTTGCCCTTTAATTAAATAGGTTTCTAAACGTTCACCATTATTTACGTTCACCACCTGTATTTTCTCATTTTCAATCATATTGGCAGCATCCATTAAATCTTCATCTAAGGTTAAACTGCCAACATAATTCAAATTTGCCTCGGTAATTACCGCACGGTGAACTTTTGATTTTAATATTTCTATCAGCATAATGGGCGCAAATGTAAAAGATGATAGGATTATAACAAGTTTCCTTTTATTTAGTTAATCATCAAATTGTCAATTAACC
>JAGWPI010000072.1 GCA_028877005.1 Bacteroidota bacterium
CAGCTGTCCTCATTTTGTTTTATTTTTCTTTTAAATACACTTTATTTAGTTCTATATTTAACTGTGTATTTCAGCATTATTATTTTGGAATTTATATTTGTGTAAAAGTGCATATAGCTATATAAAATAACCTATTTTGAAGAAAGTTCTTAGTCATTTAACATTTTATGTATTCATTGCCATCATTGCTGCTATTGCCTTAGGTGTTTTTGCTCCCACTACTGCAGTAAAAATGAAGTTTTTAGGCAGCTATTTTGTTGAATTAATTAAAATATTTATAATACCTATTATTTTTTTTACTATTGTTTTAGGAATAGCCAGTATGGGCAATTTAAAAAAAGTAGGCAGAATTGGCATTAAATCAATTATATATTTTGAAGTAGTAACTACCCTGTCTCTACTAATTGGTATGGGTATTGGTTTGTTATTAAAACCAGGTTATATGAACAAGGGCTCAATAATGGCAGTACCTAGTAATACTGCAGTTACCCATTCGTCATTTAACTGGATAAGCTTTCTGCAAAGTAATACAACTATTCAGGCCTTAATAGTAGCTATAATTGCAGGCATTATTATAAACCGCCATAAAGGAAGAGTGAAAATTTTACATTATTTAGGTAAAATTTCGCATTATGTTTTTGCTGCTTTAAAGTATGTAATGTATCTGGCACCAATTGGTGCATTTGGTGGAATGGCTTTTACAGTGGGTAAGTTTGGCCTAAACACCTTGTTACCTTTGGCTAAATTAGTGGCCTGTGTATATGGTGCTTCACTTTTTTTTGTAATTGTAGTATTAGGAAGTATTTTAAAATATTATGGGTTAAGCATTTGGCAATATCTGGCAAATATTAAAGAAGAAATTTTATTGGTTTTAGGTACATCCTCATCAGAAGTGGCTTTACCTGCTATGATGTTTAAACTGGAAAAAATGGGATGCAGTAAAACAGTGGTGGGTTTAGTAGTACCTACGGGATATTCTTTTAATCTGGATGGTACATCTATATACTTATCTATGGCGGTAATTTTTATTGCCCAATTGTACCATGTACATTTAAGTTTATCGCATTTATTTATGTTAATTTTAGTATTAATGCTTACTTCTAAGGGTGCTGCCGGTGTTACAGGAAGCGGATTTATTGTTTTAACTACCACATTAACGGCTATGCACACTATACCTGTTGAAGGATTGGCCTTTTTGTTGGGTGTAGATAAATTTATGAGTGAAGCAAGGGCCATCACCAATTTAATTGGCAATGGCGTTGCTACAATTGTAATTGCAAAAAATGAACAGGAATTTATAAAACAAATAGCTTAACCAAAAATTTGATTTAATAAAGCGGCTAAATGAACCCCGCCTTTTAATAATTGCTCATTAGCAGTTGCAATATGATCATATACATACCGATAGCTTAACTTTTGATCGGGGGCATTTACTTCAGCATATAATTTTTGTGCAATTACATAAGAGTCATATATCCACTGACTAACAGGCTGTTGCATCCACACTTTACGTTGTGAAGAAGTTGTAAAATTAATAGCATTTGTATATTCTGTATAGCTAAGCTGCTCACTACTTATTAATTTATCGTCCCAAACTGCATGTAAATTGGTAGGTTGACCAAACCAATATACTTTAATTCTATTACCACCGGCATCTTCTTCACGGCTAACATGCATGGGTTGATGCACATCACCTACAATGTGAATGAGTAATCTAACATACATTTTTTTTACATCTTTAGATAAATTTTTCCTTTTTAATTCACCGGCTAAAAAATTAATTTTTGTATAAGCATCTGCAATAGTATCCTGTGCTAAGTAAGCATTTAACTCTTCCTGCGATAAATGGTCTGCTACATTAATGTAATGCCAAGGAGTTAAATAATCATATTGTTTATCAGACCGAACAAAATCGGCCCAGGTACTGGCTAATGCTATAGTTTCATTTCCTAATATTTCTTTAATAGCTGCTGCAGCTTTTTGATTTAAATAACTTTCTGCAATTTGACCAACCACCCGGTGTCCTAGCATACCCCATGCCATTGAGGAAATTGGCAAATAAAACAATACTACAATAAAAAATAATTTTCTCATAATCTCAATTTTTACACGAAAATAAAAGATGTACCTTACATTAAAGATGAAATAATTAAGAACGGATAATCCCTTTATTACAACGGTAAAAAATCATTTTTGGATAATTCCTATAAAAAAATGTAATTTGCTAATTAGTTTGTCCCCAACAAATCAAAAAAAGTTAAAGCATGAAGTTTAGTGGCTTACAGAATTATGCTGATTATTAACCAATACTTACGTGCATGTACAGATTTGTTATGGTAGATGACCACTACCGCACCCATTGGCGTTTTAGAGATTTTTTTCTAAAACGTACCGACTTTGTGATGGAAAAGGCTTGCTATTCAGCCTATGAATTTTTAGTGTATATTAAAGACCTTGAAATTGAGAAAAAGCCTTTACCTGATTTACTAGTAATTGATATTAATATGCCCGGCGCTGATGGTGCTTCATTAGCCCATTACATGAAGATTTTTTATCCGAACATCAAAGTGTTAATTTTAACCGTTCATGATACCGAGGATAACTTATTTAATGCCACCTTATGCTTGGCAGAGGGTTTTATTATGAAACCATTTTTTGAAGATTTAATTATTGATGCTTTTCAACGAATTATGGATGGGGAGGCTTTTTACCTAGATCCAAGAACTACTTTGCCCTACCCTACTATTATTGAAGATTCCTTGGTATATAGAGAAGAGAGAATTAGAAATGTAAACCCATTTAATTATTCTGAGCTTGAAAGGAAATACCTAATATTTCATGTAATGGGATTAACGGTTCCTAGAATGGCCTACCTGCTAGATATGACAGAAGATGAGGTAAAAAATCTACATACTTCAATGGTAAAAAAAACAGGTATTGATAGCCTGCCGAAAATAAGAGAAGATAGCAGTTTACGTTATTTTTCCATTACACATAATTTAGCTAGAATGGCAGATTATAGAACATTTTTAGCCAAATAAATCACACAGTTGTTACCATTACATGTGTTTGCAAAATAAACAAACCTTTCATACATGTTTTTAAAAATATAAACATGTATGAAAGGTAAAATAATTGCAAGTGGTTGACTATTTAGGCAGCCTCTTGCAATTATTTAGATACTGTTTCGGTTATTTACTCATGGGTATATCATTATCCATTTCGGTAATATTCACATTTCTTTCGGTAGTATCACCCATTAAGTATTTAGAAAAATAATCGGCCATCCGCCACCAAAAATATTCAGCCATATCGCCATAACCATGTCGTTGACCGGGTAATATTATCAAATCGAATCGTTTATTGGCTTTAATCAATGCATTAGCTAGCCTTATGGTATTAGCAGGATGTACATTATTATCAATATCGCCAGTTGATAACATTAAGTGCCCTTTTAGATGGCTGGCAATCGTTGGATTTTTGTCAATACTATATACAAAACTAGTATCGCCTCCTTTAATAATTTCCTTAACTCCATGATGTTTTTCACTCCACCATCTATTATAAATACTGTTGTCATGATTACCGGATGAAGAAACAGCCACTTTAAAAAAATCGGGGTATACCAACATAGCGGCACTACTCATAAAGCCACCTCCACTATGGCCATGAATTCCTACCCGATTTATATCCATATAAGCAAATCTGTTACACAATTGTTCTGCAGCTGTTTTTTTATCAGCTAATCCATAATCACGTAAATTACCATATCCATATGTATGGTACCATTTGCTTCGGGAAGGGTTGCCGCCTCTATTGCCTACAGTTACTACTACAAAGCCCAGTTGTGCTAATCGGTCAGTTCTGTTCATATTAGTAGAAAAGGCAGTATTTACTGCTTCAGTTTGCGGACCCGGATACACATATTCAATTACTGGATATTTTTTTGTTGAATCAAAATCAAAGGGCTTATACAAAACACCATATAAGTCTGTAATACCATCATCTGCTTTTACTGTAAAAGTTTCCGGAAATCGGTAACCGGAAGCCATTAATGAAGATAGATCGGCAGTTTCTAAATTCATTACCACTTTTCCTTCGTTATTATACAAAACTGAAACTGGCACTGTATTTACTCTGCTGTAATTGTCTACAAAAAAACGATTATCATCATTTATTTCAACCGAGTGATCAAAATTACCCGGATTTAATAATGTTAGCCCTGATCCATCTAAATGAATACTATAGGCATGAAGGTAATAAGGGTTTTCATTTTTTTCTCTGGCATTAGCAGTGAAATATAATATTCGTTTATCGGCATCAATACCCAAAATGTCTTCACAATGATATGGGCCTGTAGTAATTTGATTTTTTAATTTTCCATTGCCATCATATAAATAAAAATGTCCCCATCCATCACGTTCACTCCATTCAATTAATTCTTTGCCATCATTTACTAAGCCTAAACGTTTCACTTCTACATAAGTATTAAATCTTTCTTCAATTAATGTTTGAATGGTATCAGGCAATACCCAAGCTTTACATATATCAATTCGTTTTAAATTGCGGCTGGTTCGGGTAAAATAAAAGCCTTGATTATTACCTAACCAAATAATAGGACGGTTTTCATCATCGCGCATATTTTTTTTAATGGGTGCGGCCCAAATACTTATGTCTTGATCTTTAAATGCAGCCACTTGTAATTCTTTACCTTCTTTTTTTTGCATATCAAAAACATATAAGTGATCAACGGGTGCTTGTTTTTCACCGGGCATCCAATATTTATATGTTTCTAAAGTAGGCCTTGGCTGGGCAATACTGTTAATAACCCATAAATCTTGCACATTTCTGTTATCAACCCTTGTTAAACTAAAATAGTGGCTATCGGGCGACCAATAAGCCCAAACAGCTTTGCGTTTTTTCTTATTTTTTTCTTTATCTACATTAGATTCACCTTCACCGGATAAGTTAGATGCATTATAATAACTAAAATTTTCAATTCCATCTTTTGTAAGTGCATGTTCAACAATGGTTGAGTCGTCTTCATTTTTCAAAGCTTTTTCATAATTCAGCTTATCCATCCAATACAAATTTTCATTTCTTCCAAATAAAACAAAGTTGCTATCGGGCGAAATGTTTGCCCAACTGGGCTTTCTAATTGGCCGTTTAAAATCCTTTAATTCTACTAATTCATTTGTAGCAATATTGTACTCAAAGTAAAATACTTTTTTCTTTGCTTTTAATTCATCCGTTTTCTTTACAGCTGTATCGGCATTCACCTCATCAATTGAACTTTTTATTTGAAATTGAATCCAATTTTCATCACGCACAAATTTTAAACTATCAATGGGTAAATGTTGGGCATCAAAAGGGTCTTTTACCACTAAAGTAATGGCAGCAGCCAATTTATCATTATCGAACAATGCCTTTTTTTCATTTTTTACGGGATCTACTAAAAACCATTTCTTTCCTGCCGTTGTTTCATACATATACCAGAAACGATTAGATTTTTTGAGCCAATGCGGATCAACGGTTGTGCTAAACACCATTTTTTTTAATCGATTAGGAGAGAATTTAGCCGCCATTTCATAATTGGCTTTAGTAACCAATTGTTGTGCAAAAAGCATAGATGTGCAGGCTAATAATAATAGTAATAACCCAATTTTTCTCATAGCATTTAATTTTGAAAGCATTAAAAATAGACATTATAATAATACAGTAAAAACCGCTTATCCATAAACTACTTAAAAAAATTGAGGCAAAAAGAGTTAATTTGTATAAACAGAAAAGTATGCAACAGTTTAATAGCACCCCGTCATTTGCACAAATAAGCGATGAAAAGGACGTATTAAAAAAATTTAAAAATGCATTCAATTTCCCTTCAATACAACATCAACCAGCCATTTATTTTTGTGGTAATTCATTGGGATTACAACCCAAAAAAGCAAGAGAAAAAATTGAACAAGAATTAGATGTATGGCAAAACGAAGGCATAGAAGGCTTTTTTAAAGGTGAAAAACCATGGTTATATTATCAGGAATATGCCAAACCTGTATTGGCTAAAATAATGGGATGCTTGCCACATGAAGTTACCGTAATGAATACCTTAACGGTAAATTTACATTTACTGCTAATGAGTTTTTACAAACCTACTTCAAAAAAATTTAAAATATTGATGGAAGCCGGTGCATTTCCATCCGATCAATATGCTGTAGAAACTGTAGTAAAACATTTTGGATTAAGTCCGGAAACAGCCATCATAGAAGTAACACCACAAAAAGGTGAAAAAATTTTACACAAACATGCTATTGTTGAATCTATTGAAAAAAATGCCGATCAATTAGCATTAGTTTTAATAGGTGGTCTACAATATTATACCGGGCAACTGTTTGATATACCTTCTATCACTAAAGCTGCACATAAAGCCGGTGCCGTTGCTGCTTTTGATTTAGCCCATGTGGCAGGTAATGTTCCTGTAGAATTGCATAATTGGCAGGTAGACTTTGCAGTTTGGTGTAGTTATAAATATTTAAATGGCGGCCCGGGTGCAGTAGGTGGTGTTTATATTCATGAAAAATATGCCACCGATATTCATTTCCCCCGTTTGGGTGGTTGGTGGGGCAACAATGAAACAGAACGTTTTAAGATGGAAAAAGGATTTAAACCCAAAGCCAATGCCAGTGGATGGAATATAAGTACCACTCAGGTAATGAATACAGCAGCTTTATTAGCCTCACTTGAAATTTTTGAAGCAGCAGGCATGCAAGAAATACGCAATAAGAGTATTGCTTTAACCAATTATTTAACTTTTTTACTGCAACAACTACCACATTTGCCTTTTGAAATTATTACCCCGGCGGCGCCGGAAGAAAGAGGTGCACAACTTTCCTTATTTTTTAAGAAAAATGGGAAAGCCATCTACAATAAAATGCTGGAAAAAGGAATTATTGTTGATTATAGAGAACCAGGCGTTATAAGAGTGGCTCCGGCACCCTTGTATTGTAGTTATAACGATGTATATAAATTTTATGAAATTTTAAAAAATAATTTTTAAAATGGATGCTATCCATCAAATACTCTGCTTAGGCGATTCTTATACAGTAGGTGAAGGCTTGCCACTGTTTGAAAGTTTCCCCTATCAACTCATGCTGCAGCTACGCAACATGCAGGTGCCTTGTAATGCACCTGAAATAGTTGCTAAAACCGGGTGGACTAGTTTTGAGTTGGCAGAATATTTAATGCACCATTTCTTCCAAAAAAAATATGATTTGGTTACGCTTTTAATTGGAGTAAATAACCAATACCGCTATTTAAATATTAAAGAATTTGAAGATGACTATGCACTCCTCCTACAAAAAGCCATTCAGTTTGCAGGCAATCAACCTAATAGTGTTATAGCTATTTCTATACCTGATTGGGGATATACACCATTTGCCCAACAACACCATACAAGTAATATTGAAAAAATTCATACAACCATTAATCAGTACAATAGTATTTGTGCAAAATATTGTAAAAAAATCGGTGTATCATTTATTGATATAAGCCCTTTTACCAATCAAGAACTATCTACCTCTTTTTATACAAGCGATGGCTTACATTATTCCGGTAAAATGTATCAGCAATGGGTACTAGAGTTACTCAAAGTGATACAAAAAAAATTATAATTTTTTTTCA
>JAGWPI010000073.1 GCA_028877005.1 Bacteroidota bacterium
CACAAATCATGGCACGGGTATATTGTAAACTAATTCTTTTTCCTATACCATAGCCACCACCTGTCCAGCCCGTATTTACCATCCAAACCTTAACATGGTGTTTTTTAATTTTTTCACCCAATAAACTGGCATATTTGCCTGGATGCAATGGCATAAAAGGGGCACCAAAGCAAGCACTAAATGTGGCTTTTGGCTCAGTAACACCCGCCTCAGTTCCGGCTACTTTGGCTGTATACCCACTAATAAACTGATACATAGCTTGCTCTGTACTTAGTTTACTAATGGGTGGTAAAATTCCATATGCATCGCAAGTTAAAAAGAAAATATTTTTAGGAATACCTGCCACAGACGGAATTAAAGCATTACTAATAAAATGAAGCGGGTAACTAACTCTGGTATTTTCTGTAATAGATTTATCGGAAAAATTAATATGATTTGTGTTGGCATGAAATACAACATTTTCCACTAATGCACCGGGCCTTATGGCATGAAAAATTTCCGGTTCTTTTGATGCTTCTAAATCTATGCATTTAGCATAACAACCGCCTTCAAAATTAAAAACACTGTTATTATCCCAACCATGTTCATCATCACCAATTAATTTTCTAGAAGCATCGGCACTAAGGGTTGTTTTCCCTGTGCCACTTAAACCAAAAAATAAAGCAACATCATTCTCCAATCCTACATTAGCACTGCAGTGCATGCTAAGTACCTTACTTTGCAAAGGCAACAAAAAATTTAGCACAGTAAAAATTCCTTTTTTAATTTCTCCGGTGTAAGCAGTACCTCCTATTATTATCATCTTTTCTGTAAAAGATATTATTGCAAAATTACCTTGCCGGGTACCATCTGTTGCAGGATTTGCCTCAAAATTAGGCGCTTGTATAATATGCCACTCAGGTTCAAATGATTGTAATTCAGTTTCAGTTGGCCGAATAAACATATTATAAGCAAATAAGTTACTCCATGGGTTTTCATTAATTATCCTTACCTTAATTTGATAATCAGGGTGTGCACATGCCAAAGCATCCCTTACCCAAATACTATTTTTTTGGCTACAATAAGCAATTAATTTTTGTTTTAATGTCGCAAACTTGTTGGCATCAAATGGAATATTAAAATTATTCCAATCTATTTTGTGTTCTGTTATTTCATCTTTAACAATAAATTTATCTAATGGACTCCTTCCGGTAAATTTTCCTGTTTGAACACATAAAGCACCGGTATCATTTAAAATACCTTGTTCATTTAAAAGTGTTTGTTCAATTAAAGTATCCGGAGAAAGTTGGTAATGACATTCAAGATTGGCAGAAAAGCCCATTTTATTCAATTGTTCATTAAGAATTGATTGATTCAGTGTGGCAATCATACAAACTATCATTTGTTAGTTTGCAAAGATATTGTGAAGCAAATCAGATATACAAACATAGTGTAAGCAATACACTTTCATTCTTTTCAAATAAAATGCAAGAAGTTAAATAAATTATTCAAAAAAATAAACATTTCTATCATAAATAAATAAGAAGAAATAAACATTTTTGTACCAAAGTAAAAAATAGAAGAACATAAACTTTTTATGCTTTTTGGCAATTTCATATTCAAATAAACAAAAATATGATTGTATTTTAAGCAAATTCTATGTTTTTTGAATTTATCTTTAACGTAACATTATAACCCAGATATAATATGTTAGCAAAGGAACTGATAGTAGCTTTTACAAATATTGTAGGCAAAGAAAATATATTGATACAAAAAGAAGATTTGATTGAATATGGCCACGACGAAACAGAAACCATTCAACACACACCTGAAATTGTATTAAAACCCGGCAATACTAATCAAATTTCGAGTATTATGGCATTATGTAACCAACACCAAATAATTGTTACACCAAGAGGTGCCGGTACGGGTTTAAGTGGAGGGGCCATTCCACATTTAGGGGGTATTGTTTTAAGCTTAGAAAAATTGAATAAAATTATAAGAATTGACGAACAAAATTTGCAAGTAATAACAGAGCCCGGGGTAATTACTGAAGTTTTACAAAATGCCCTTAAAGCAAAAGGACTATTTTATCCACCAGACCCTAGCAGTAAAGGCAGCTGTTTTATTGGGGGCAATATTGCCGAAAATAGCGGCGGTCCAAAAGCAGTAAAATATGGAGTTGTAAAGGATTATGTATTGAATTTGGAAGTTGTTTTGCCAAATGGCACTATTGTTGAAACCGGTGCTAATGTATTAAAAAACGCAACCGGCTATAACCTTACACAATTAATGATTGGCAGTGAAGGTACTTTAGGTATTGTTACTAAAATTACTTTAAAATTAATACCATTACCTAAATATGACGTACTAATGTTGGCCTCATTTAAACATTTACAAAAAGCAAGCGAAGCAGTAAGTGCTATATTCAGAGCTGGTTTTACACCCAGTGGTTTAGAGTTAGTTGAAATTGATGCACTAAAAATTGTAAGTAAAATGATGGATAGCCATGCCATTCCCGTGCATGATGATATAGCTGCACATTTACTAATTGAATTAGATGGCAACCACAAAGAAATACTCCTTCAAGAAATGGAGGCCATTGCACTACTTTTAGAAAAATTTGAAATAGAAGATATATTTTTTGCTGAAGATGAAGCACAAAAAAATGAACTATGGAAGCTCAGGCGTCGTGTTGCTGAAGCAGTAAAGTTAGATGGATATACCATAGAAGAAGATACAGTAGTTCCAAGGGCATTTTTACCGGATTTAATTGTAGGGGTAAAAAAATTAGCACAACAGTACGGATTTAAAGCAGTGTGTTATGGCCATGCTGGTGATGGTAATTTACATATTAGAATTAAAGACCCTAATACAACCACCAGCTATAATTCCCCTCACATGCAAACTGCATTATCCAACTTGTTTTTACTGGTAAAGCAATTAGGTGGCACCATTAGTGGTGAGCATGGTATTGGGCTTGTTCAAAAAAAATATATGCCTTTAGTAATGCAGGAAGCGAATTTGCAAATTATGCGCTCTATTAAAAAAACATTCGATCCTAACAATATTTTAAATCCCGGAAAAATTTTTGATATGCATTAAGTACTTAGGTTTGTAGTGTAGAAATTTTTAGCTATTATATTCAATTTCAAAAAAAAATATGAAAAAAAAATTTATACCTTTTGCTTTATCCATAATGGCAATTAGTTTAAGTACAATTTCACATGCCCAACAAAGACAAATTCCTCCTACTTATTCAAATTCACCCTATAGCAACAGCACTAATAGCCCTGAGGCTTCAGGATTCCAAAAACAAAACATGTTTATTGGGGGTGGATTATCATTAGGCTTTGGTACATATAGTTTTAATATAGGCGGTACTCCAGAAATTGGATATTCTTTTAATGAGTGGTTAGATGCTGGCGTTTCTATTAATCTAAATTACCAATCTGTTAAGGCAGATCCCTATTATAATAATGACATTAGACAGCGAAGTTTTAATTATGGAGGTGGTCCATTTGTTCGTATTTTCCCAATTAAACAACTGTTTTTGCAGGGCCAATTTGAACAAAACTGGATTAAATATAATTACCTGAACATGACTAACAATCAAGCTACCAGCTTTAATACCAATGCTTCTAGTTTTTTAGCAGGTGTAGGATATGCGCAACGAATTATTGGTCAAAACACTTTCTATACAGTTATAATGGTAGATGTATTAAATAGCCCTTATTCTCCATACAGAAGTTACAATGGTGTTACTAGTACCGCATTGCCAATTATAAGAGCAGGGTTTAATTTTTATCTTCACCCAAAAAAGCAATAACTTCAGTTGGTGTTGCAAAGTAATGTAAAGTACTATCCCAATTTTCATATAAAAAGCCATGGTGTTGCATATTTTGTAAATGTGCAATCAATGCATGATAATACCCTGCTGAATTTAGCAAGATGATTTTTTTATTATGAATACGCAAATTATTCCAAGTAAGCATTTCAAATAATTCATCCATTGTGCCATTTCCGCCGGGTAAAACTATGGCAGCATCACATAATTCATACATCATTTTTTTACGGGTATGCATATCATCAACCACTTTTAGTTCAGTTAAACCTAAGTGCTGTCTTTCTTGTTCAACCAAAATTTTAGGAATAATACCCACTACCTTACCTCCATTATCTAATACCGCATTAGCTATGGTGCCCATTAAACCAACATTGCCACCACCATACACCAAATTCATACCTGCAGCTGCCATTAAAACGCCTAATTGTCTGGCATGCTCTACAAAAATGGAAGTATTACCATTTTTACTTCCGCAAAACACCGCTATATTTTTATATTGCATCTTTAAAGATTTATCTGCAATATTAGTAGCCTTTCGTTAATTGTTACGAAAAAGGTTATTGATTAATGATGATGATAGCCATTTATTAATAATAGAAAGCCTCGTATATGCCACCATTTATATTGCTAAGTTTTGTTATTGCTTATTTTGTTGTATTATTGGTAGTTGCTTGGTATACAGGTAAAAACAGTACCAATGATTCCTTTTTTATTGGGAATCGCAATAGTAATTGGATGCTGGTGGCATTTGGTATGATTGGTACTTCATTAAGTGGCGTAACATTTGTAAGTGTACCAGGAACAGTAAGCACCAATGGCTTTTATTACATGCAAGTGGTTTTGGGTTATTTACTAGGTTATATTGTTGTAGCTTTTGTATTAATGCCCCTATATTATAAACTTCAACTCACTTCTATATATAATTATTTGCAAAATAGATTTGGGTTTATTGCCTATAAAACCGGTGCATTGTTTTTTATTATTTCTAGAACAGTTGGCGCTACCGCAAGGTTATATTTGGTTATTAATGTATTGCAAATTTTTATTTTAGATGAAATGGGAATTCCTTTTTGGTTAACTAGTATCATTATTTTAATAATGATTTTGCTTTATACATTTGAAGGAGGCGTTAAAACCATTGTATTTACCGACACTTTGCAAACAAGTTTTATGTTAATTGGCTTAATTGTTTGTGTTATTTACATAATGCATCATTTACAACTTTCATTGTCAGGAACAATACAACAGCTACAAATAAAAGGATATACCCATTTTTTTAATACAGACATTAATAGCAAAGGGTTTTTTATAAAACAAATAATTGGCGGCGCTTTTATTACCATTGCCATGACTGGTTTAGACCAGGAAATGATGCAAAAAAACATAAGTGTAAAAACCTTAAAAGGTGCACAAACAAATATGTTAAGTTTTAGTGTTATTATTGTATTGGTAAATTTTTTATTTTTATTATTAGGTGGATTACTTTATTTATTTGCAGCGCAAAATGGCCTGAATTTTTCAGGCGATGATTTATTTCCATCTATTGCTTTACACTATTTACCCAAAGCAGTTAGTATGATTTTTATAATAGGTCTTATTTCTGCATTATTTCCAAGTGCGGATGGGGCTCTAACAGCACTTACTTCCTCATTTTGCATTGACATATTAGGCATTAGAAGAGGTAATTTAGAGGAGCAACAACAAAAAAAAATCAGACAAAAAGTGCATCTCTCATTTACAGTTATTTTCCTAATTTGTATAATTATTTTTAAAATCATTAACAGTAAATCTATCATAAATATTATTTTAGATTTAGCCGGATACACATATGGACCTCTATTGGGTTTATTTGCCTTTGGTATTTTCAGCAAAAAAAAATTACACGAAACCTATGCCATTACTTTTGTATGTATAGCCGCCCCTATATTGAGTTATTTTATAGAAAAATGGATACCCAATTTAACAAGCGGTTTTAAAATTGGTATTGAATTATTACTGGTTAATGGCATTTTAACCTATTTTGGTTTGTGGCTTATTGCTAAGCCCTCTAAAAGAAATTAAACAATTAAGCATGGAATTATTGAATGCAGCAGCAGAAAAATATGCTGAAAAATTTACAACTGATGATAATGAAATGTTGCAACAAATTTATTCACAAACACAGTTGCATCACCCACAAGCCCATATGATGAGCAGCAGTGTACAGGGGCAGTTACTAAAATTCTTAAGTACTATTTTACAACCTAAGTACGTTTTAGAAATAGGAACATTTACCGGCTATAGCGCTTTGTGTTTGGCAGAAGGTTTGGCGAAAGAGGGCGAATTACATACCATTGAACTCAGAACAGCAGATGCAACAATTGCACAACAAAATTTTAGTGCATCAAAATGGGCAAAACAAATACATTTGCACATTGGAAATGCTTTAAAAATAATCCCAACCCTTTCATTTGAGTGGGATTTAATTTTTATAGATGCCGACAAAACAAGCTACATTCAATATTATGAAATGGTTTTACCCTATCTGAAAAAAAATGGTGTAATTATTGCAGACAATGTGCTGTTCCACGGTCAGGTACTTGAAACACCCATTAAAGGAAAAAATGCAAAAGCTATTCATAATTTTAATGAATGGGTATACAAAGATGATAGAACCCAACAAGTTTTATTAACAGTTAGAGATGGACTTTTACTGATTAAAAAACAATAGTAATGAAGTTATTGAGTTATTTATTTTTATTTTTTGGCCTGAATACAGCCATTGCACAAACTGATAAAACCTTAAATTATATTGGCCAATACAAGGATATTGCCATGCAAGAAATGATTAGAACAGGTGTTCCTGCTTCAATAACATTGGCGCAAGGTATTTTAGAATCGGCTAGTGGCGAGAGTGA
>JAGWPI010000074.1 GCA_028877005.1 Bacteroidota bacterium
AAGCAGCCGATTATCCAAAAGTGATGGAGATAGCCGCTAATTACATCAAAGCATTCCCCAATAAACCACAGGGTTATTACTTTAATGTAATGGCAGCAAAGGCATTGGATACCACTAGTAATCCGGGTATTGCTATTCCTGCACTGCAACAGCAAATAGATTATTTAATGAAGGATAGTGTTAAGAATCAACGATTTATTGTTATTGATTACTATTACATGATGGGTTATTACAATGATAGGGCTAAAGATTATGCAAAAGCATTAGATGTTTGCGATAAAATTTTAGCTTTAATTCCTAATGATCCGGATATGTTAAAAATTAGAGCTGTTATTGAAAAAAATATGAAAGAAAATATGAAGCAAAAACCTGCATCGGATAGTACCAATGCAAAACCTGCTGCTTCTAAAAATTAAAATATATATACTACTCAAAGCCTTAATTATTAGCTAAACGCAAGAGAAGCTAATTGCTGCAACTAACAGTTTGCAGTACATGATATGTACTTTAATAAGAGACTGCTTCATTAATTGAAGCAGTCTCTTTTTTATTACAATTATTCAAAAAAAGTTGTAAAGTAACGTGTAGTTATATGTTCCAATAAGTCCTTCCAAAAAGATGTAGGGGGTAGTTGCCAGATTATAATTTGCTGAATTCAATAAAATCTGCGAAAGAATAGTAAGGGTTTGTAAACTGACTGCCTTATTTTTGCATTTCATTTTAGAAAGTTATGATAGGTTTTAGTACCATACTTCAACTCAATCAGTTGAATAATACTGCTGAAAATTATTTCCCGATTGGTATTCAACTCATCTTCGCTATTGGTTTTGTGGCTACCATGATTGGATTAAGTGCATGGGTGGGTCCAAAAAGAAAAACAAGTGATAAACTAGAAAACTTTTCCAGTGGTATTGCCAGCCACGGAAATGCCAGACAACCAATGGCGGTGAAGTATTTTTTGGTGGCCATTTTATTTGTGTTGTTTGATGTTGAGGTTATTTTCTTTTATCCTTATGCAGTTAATTTTAAGTTTTTAGGTTGGGCGGGCTTTTGGGAAATAGTGCTATTTGTAGCTTTGTTTCTAACAGGCTTTATTTATATCCTTAAAAAAGGGGCATTAAATTGGGAAGATTAATGATTTGTTTATTCAACTTAAAACGAGCTGGGTTGTTATAAATGGTGTTTTTTATTCAAAATATCTTCAGTAGAAACTATTCAGAAATAAAGCAAGGATACAGAATAAATAACCATTGTTAACAACTAATATTATTAACCAGTTAAATGTAATTATATGCGTCCTGTACGTTTTAATATTCATCCAAAAGCTCCGGCGCCGGAAAAGTCTATTATTATGGGCGAGGCACCACAAGGCTATAATGGAGAAGGTTTTTTTACCACTAAATTGAGTGAAGTAGTGGGTTTAGCCAGAAAAAACTCATTATGGCCCTTGCCCTTTGCCACCTCTTGTTGTGGCATTGAGTTTATGGCCACAATGGGTTCTCATTATGATTTGGCTCGTTTTGGGGCAGAAAGGGTAGGTTTTTCTCCCCGTCAGTGCGATTTGTTGATGGTAATGGGTACTATAGCTAAAAAAATGGCACCTGTTTTACGGCAGGTTTATTTGCAAATGGCCGAACCGCGCTGGGTATTGAGCGTAGGTGCTTGTGCCAGTAGTGGTGGTATTTTTGATACTTATAGTGTGTTACAGGGAATTGATCAAATTATTCCGGTAGATGTATATGTTCCCGGCTGCCCGCCCAGACCCGAAGCTATTTTAGACGGTTTTATGAAAATACAAGAGCTGGTGGGTAAAGAAAGTATTCGTCGTCGAAACAGCCCTCAGTATACCGCATTATTAGAAAGTTATGGTATTCAATAATTATGCATTAGGCAATCAATATTTGTAAAAGCTTTTATATCCATCATGGCACTAACCAACGCAATCATACAACAAAAGCTAATTGAAAAATTTGGCGATCAAGTGTCTCATTTTGAAACCCCTTTTGGGTTGTTATCTTTTCAATCGCCGAAAGCACTTAATTTAAAAGTATTACAATTTTTATATGAAGATGAGCATCTTCAATTTACTTTTTTAACCGATTTGTGTGCAGTACATTATCCCGATAAAAAGGGCGAAGAGTTGGCAGTAGTGTATCATTTGCATAATTTAAAGGAAAATATACGCATACGGTAC
>JAGWPI010000075.1 GCA_028877005.1 Bacteroidota bacterium
AGAAAAATATTTTTCATTTTCCAAAAAGGGAAGCTACTCTAAAAACCTGACAAAATTATGGATCCCGCTGTGTTTTTATACAATACCCAATATTCTGTAGGGTTTATCGCATAATGAAGGGAAAACGTTGGTAGTTTTTAAGCGCTAAACCGGTACCTCTTACTACACTTTTTAATGGGTCATCGGCTACGTGAACGGGTAGCTTAATTTTGGCACTTAATCGTTTATCTAAGCCTCTTAAAAGTGCACCACCGCCGGTAAGGTATAAGCCTCTGCGGTAAATATCGCCGGCTAATTCAGGTGGGGTTGTTTCCAAAGCTTTTAAAATAGCTTCTTCAATTTTAAAAATACTTTTATCTAGTGCTTCTGCAATTTCCTGATAGCTAACCATTATTTGTTTGGGAATACCGGTAACCAAATCGCGGCCATTTACCGGCATATCATCCGGTGGGTTATCTAAATCTTTCATAGCAGCACCCACGTTAATTTTAATTTGCTCGGCTGTTCTTTCACCAATTAATAAACTATGGTAACGGCGTAATGCTTCCATAATATCGGCAGTAAATTCATCTCCGGCAATACGAATAGATTGGTCGCAAACAATTCCTGCTAAAGCAATTACAGTTATACCTGTGGTGCCGCCACCAATATCAATAATCATGTTTCCAACAGGTTCTTCCACATCAATTCCAATACCCAAAGCAGCGGCCATGGGTTCATGAATCATGTACACTTCTTTAGCGCCGGCTTGCTCGGCACTATCGCGCACGGCCCTTTTTTCAACCTCTGTTATTGAAGATGGAATGCAAATAACCATACGCCAACTAGGTGGAAAAAGTGGTTTTTTGGGGTATACTAGCTTAATTAGTTCTCTAATCATTAATTCAGCCGCATTAAAGTCGGCAATTACCCCATCTTTTAATGGCCTAACTGTTCTAATACTTTCATGGGTTTTTTCGTGCATTAATAGCGCTTTTTTTCCTACTGCCAGCACTTCTTTCGGGTTATTTCTATTCAAAGCAACAATACTAGGTTCATTAACCACAATTTCATCGTTATGAATAATTAAGGTATTGGCTGTGCCCAGATCAATGGCAATTTCCTGGGTTAAAAAATTAAAAACTCCCATGTAAATATTGGTTCTCTAAAAATGAATAAATTAGTTGCAAAGGTGTATGAAAAATAGGTAACTATCAAAGTGAATTGTTATTTTATTATAGTTGCATGATAATTATTTTGGTTTAAACAAAATATTGAACTCGTACAACCCTACATACAACAATCCTTTTGTATCTATTTTCATGTACAATAACGACGAAAATGTTATTTTATTGGCTCTGAAAATACGAATAATCGTGCCAGAATTTATAAAAATTCATAGCCGATATCTTTTCTGTAATACATATTATCAAACGAAATGGTTGATAATGTATGCTTGGCTAATTGGATAGCTTCTTGTAATTGAGGTGCCATTGCGGTAACAGCCAATACCCTGCCGCCATTCGTTACAATCTGGTTTTGGAGGGTTGTGGTACCGGCATGATATATAGTTACATTATTGCTTAGCGGTAATGTATTTAAACCGTAAATGGGTTTGTGTTTTTCAAATGTGCCCGGATACCCGCCGCTAACCGCAACAATAGTGGCTGCTGCCCGGTTATCTATATTTATATTTACATCGGCTAAAGTGCCATTGTGCATGGCTGCAAACAATGCTACTAAATCGGTTTGTAAACGGGGAATTACTACTTCTGTTTCGGGATCGCCCAGTCTGCAGTTGTATTCAATTACATAAGGTTTGTTACCCACTTTTATTAAGCCAAAAAAGATGAAGCCATTGTATTCTAAATGTTCTTTTTGTAAACCTTGAATAGTGGGTTGAATAATGGTGGTTTCTATGGTTTGCATAAATGCCTCATCTACAAATGGTACGGGACTAATACAGCCCATGCCACCTGTGTTTAATCCCGTATCACCTTCTCCAATTCTTTTATAATCTTTTGCATGGCCAATAATTTGGTAATCTACGCCATTAGTAATTACAAAAACACTCAATTCAATACCCGATAAAAATTCTTCAATCACTACTTTTTGGGAGGCAGTTCCAAATTGAGCATTTTGTATCATATTTTCAAACACTGATAGTGCTGTTGGGTGGTTGTGGCAAATGACTACTCCTTTTCCAGCTGCAAGTCCATCTGCCTTTAAAACTATAGGTAAGCTATGTTGCTTTATATATGCTTTTCCTTCTTCATAATTTTCGGCAGTAAAACTTTTATATGCAGCGGTGGGTATGTTATGCCTTTGCATAAATTTTTTTGAAAATTCTTTGCTGCCTTCTAATTGAGCCGCTTTTTTGGAAGGCCCTACCACAATCCCATCCCAGTATTTTGCCCCTGTTTCATCAGTTGCTTGCATAAAATCATAAATACCTTGCACCAAAGGTTCTTCGGGGCCAACTACCAATATGTCAATATTTTCTTTGATGCAAAATGATTGAATAGCATTAAAATCATTAGTGGCAATAGGTAGGTTTGTACCATATTTTTCTGTTCCGGTATTACCTGGTGCAATAAACAGTGCATTGCAATGGTAGCTTTCTGAAATTTTTTTTGCAAGTGCGTGCTCTCTGCCTCCACTGCCTAATAAAAGTATTTTCATGATGAAGTTTTTATACAAATAGAGTATATTAAAGCGTTTTGAAAAAAATGATTTTTTGGGTTTTTTATAATGAAATTTGATAATTTTTCAAATGCTTGCGAAATTAGCATCTTATTTGTAATTGAAAAGAATAGAGTTTATTATGTAGAAAATTGTATAGGAGAAAAAGGGGAGGTGTTAGCAGTAAAATAAAACATTTTAGCAGGGTTTAAAAAAGTATTCTTCATACTATTGCCCAATAAAATAGGCAGCCTCTATAATTTTCGGCTGCCTATTTTATGTTAATTAAAAATTTATATTTTATTGCTTCAGATCAGCTTCATCCAAAACATAATTTTTTTCCGGAAGTATTTTAGCTACTAACATAAACACAATCAAAAATCCGGATAAAATAGCTACAAATAGCCAGAAATAACTGGCACCGGTAAATTTGGCAAATATACCGCCGTCGGCAATACTGCTGTTTACAAAAGCTGTAAACAAATTACCTACGGCCACAGTTAATAACCAGATAGCACTCATGGTACTTTTCATTGATTTGGGTGAATTGGTATAAGCATACTCTAAGCCTGTTATAGACACCATTACCTCTGAGGCCGAAAGAACAGCATAAGCCAAAATTTGCCACCAAACGCTTGGATGTGCACCATGATCAATTCGTGTTTGTATAAAAGCTATAATAACAAAGGATACACCTGTTAAAAACAGGCCTGCTCCAATTTTTCTAAGTGGCGTTACTTTAATACCTATTTTTTCTACTAATGGATAAATGCCGTAGGTAAAAATAGGAATCATCATAAGTAAGAATAAGGGATTAACAGTTTGTATTTGCTCGGGCAAGAATGTTTTTCCAAATATATTGAGGTTTAATTTGGTGGCTTGTAATACCCATTCCGAAAGACTTTGATCCCACATTGCCCAAAATATAGGTACAAATGCAAATACCATTAAAACCCGGTTAACAGCTTTAACACCATCAATAGACTCGGCACTGTATTTCTCACCTACGGCCTCCCAAACTGTTTTGCCATGCCTATTGCTCAATGCCTTTATGAGGTAATAAGTAATAATAAATACATAATTTTCTTTTTTAATTCCTGAAGGTGGAACCCGAACATATTTTTTACGTCCTAACCAAAAAATAAATGTGGCTAGTAGCATTAAAATACCCGGTACACCAAATGCCACTGATGGGCCGAATGAATTGTACAATACAGGGATGAGCATGGTAGAAAAAACCGAACCCGCATTAATACTAAAATAAAACCAGCCATATACTTTGCTCATTAGGCTTTGGTTCGATTTATCAAACTGATCGCCAACATTTGCAGATACACAGGATTTGATGCCGCCTGCAGCAACGGCAATAATCACTAACCCTGTGCTAAATAAAGGAAGGCTGTGTGTAGAAAGAGCAAGAGTTAAGTTGCCAATTGAGTACAAAATAGAAACGTAAAATATAACTAAGTATTTCCCAAAAAACCAGTCGGCAATAATACCTCCTACTAAAGGCATAACATAAGCTAAAGAAACAAAAATGTGTGTTTGTTCATTACTTTTTGCTTCTGCAATGGCTGTAAGTGCAGGATTATGGGTTGGATTAAAAAATTGGGCCACTAAAAATGTGGCTAAAATAGATCTAATACCATAAAAACTAAACCTTTCAGCAGCCTCATTGCCAATAATGTAGGGAACAGACTTAGGCATGCGTGGCTTAGGTGCAATCGTTTCGTTCATTTC
This sequence comes from Bacteroidota bacterium, assembly GCA_028877005.1. Classification (GTDB taxonomy): domain Bacteria; phylum Bacteroidota; class Bacteroidia; order Chitinophagales; family Chitinophagaceae; genus Hydrotalea. The sequence continues at coordinate 4,402 of JAGWPI010000075.1, forward strand.
ACTCATAATGCATTTTTAAAGTTTTAAAGATATTGGAATTATGTATTTCTGTTTCAAAAAATTGTAAATTAAACCTTGAAATGAAACATTGGCTAAAATATACTACGTCTTTTATATTGTTTGCACTGGCATATATGGCTTTCACCCATACTAATGGGTGGTGGTGTTGGTCAGCATTATTATATGCCTGGTTTATTATTCCCATATTGGAATTACTGCAAAGGCCTAATACCTCTAATCTTTCAGCACAAGCAGAAGCAGCTGCAAAAAATAACTACATGTATGATGTTGTGTTATATTTAGCAGTTGTATTGCATATTATTTTATTATTTGTATTTCTGCAAAGTTGGCAAACAGCTAACTTACCAATTTCCACAATTATTGCTAGAATAGCTACAATGGGGCTGCTGTGCGGCACCTTTGGTATAAATGTGGCACACGAATTAGGCCATAGAAAGAATAAGTGGGAACAATTATTGGCTAAAACAGCTTTGTTAACCAGTTTATATATGCATTTTTTTATTGAACATAATCGAGGGCATCATAAATGGGTGGCTACACCCAAAGATCCTAGTACAGCCCCTTTACATGTATCTGTGTATAAGTTTTGGGTTAGAAGTGTTTTGGGTACTTACCAAAATGCTTGGAGGATTGTTTATAAGCAACTTCAACAACAAGGTGTTTCTTTTGTGCATTATAAAAATGAAATGTTATTGATGCAGCTATTACAAATTGTATGGCTATTGTGTATCTATTTTTTTTGGGATTGGAAAATTATGCTTTACTATATAGCGGCAGCTATTATTGGATTTTTGTTATTAGAAACAGTGAATTATATTGAACATTATGGATTGCAAAGGAAAAAAATTGGAGAGGATGTTTATGAGCGTACTATGCCTTGGCATAGCTGGAATAGTAATCATGTAATTGGCAGATTAATGCTATTTGAGCTGAGCAGGCATAGCGATCATCATTATATGGCATCTAGAAAATATCAATTGTTAAGAAATCAACCCCAATCGCCCCAAATGCCTACTGGATACCCAGGCATGATGTTGCTAAGCCTTTTTCCACCTCTTTGGTTTTTTGTAATGCATAGACAAATGCAGCAAATTGGGTTATTACCTGA
>JAGWPI010000076.1 GCA_028877005.1 Bacteroidota bacterium
ACAACCAAATTACCGGTATATTTCCCGGCGAAGTACATCAGACAACGGGGGGAAATATTGTAACCAGTAAATTAGATGATATTATTAATTGGGCCAGAGCCAATTCATTGTGGCCACTTACATTTGCCACAAGTTGTTGTGGTATTGAAATGATGGCTACAGCATCAGCTAAATACGACTTTTCCAGATTTGGATTTGAAGTGGCAAGAGCATCTCCAAGACAAGCCGATGTGATTATTATAGCCGGTACCATTGTTAATAAAATGGCGCCAGTACTCAAAAGATTATACGATCAAATGGCCGATCCCAAATATGTTATTGCTATGGGGGCTTGTGCGATAAGTGGTGGGCCTTTTTTTTATAATACTTATTCAGTGGTAAAGGGTGCTGATCATATTATACCTGTAGATGTATATGTGGCCGGATGTCCGCCTCGCCCTGAAGCTTTATTACATGCACTTATTACCTTACAGGAAAAAATAAAAAGTGGCTTAACACGTGAACAGCAGCCCATTACCGTTACCAAATAATGCTATATGACAAAAGAGGAATTAAAAAATACTTTAACCACCATTAATAATCAATTCACGTTTGAAGATGGCGGCGAATGGTTAAATGTGCTAGTGCCATATAATGCGTTAAAATCTTTGGCTACTCATTTATTTGCAGAGCCTGTATTCAATTTCAATTATTTGTTTTGTTTAACCTGTGTAGATTGGAGAACCCATTTAACAATGGTTTACCACTTAACATCACTACAATGGCAACATAACTTGGTTGTAAAAGTAATTTTAAATAGAGATAAGCCAGAAGTAGATACATTGAGCGACATATGGAAAACTGCAGAATTTTTAGAAAGAGAAGTATTTGAATTATTTGGTGTTCATTTTCATCATCACCCGGATTTGCGACGATTGATATTAACAGATGATTTTAAGGGATGGCCATTAAGAAAAGATTTTGAAGATCCGGTGAATATGATTAAACTGTAAAACTATTCCCTAAAAATTAGTTTTAAAATATTTATATGCACGAAGTGGTTGGTACAACACCTAAAGGTGATTTTATTATTAATGTAGGGCCTCAGCATCCTGCAACACATGGGGTATTGCATTTGGTGATTACTTTAGAGGGTGAAACTATCAAAAAAATTGAACCGCATTTAGGATATATTCATCGGTCTATAGAGAAAATGTGTGAAAGCTTAACCTATCGTCAATTCATTTACGTTACTAGTAGAATGGATTATTTATCTGCACATATTAACAATCATGCATGTGCTTTATGTGTAGAAAAAGGGTTACAGGTAGATGTTCCTTTACGTGCTCAATACATCCGTGTTTTGTTGGATGAATTAACACGGATAGCATCGCATGAATTATGGTGGGGTGCTATGGCCATGGATGTTGGTGCATTTACACCTTTTTTCTATGCATTTAGAGAAAGAGAAACTATTAACGAAATAATGGAAGAAACATGTGGTGCCCGATTAACCATGAATTATATGGTACCCGGTGGTGTAATGGCCGATATTCATCCGGCATTTCAGCAAAAAGTAAAAAAATTTATACAGCAATATAAAAAGAAAATAGATGAGTATAATGAATTGGTAACCGGTAATATAATTTTTCAAAATCGCATGAAAGGTGTTGGTTATCTATCACCTGAAAATGCTATTTCATATGGTTGTAGTGGTCCGGTGGCACGAGCTAGCGGCGTTGCTTGCGATGTACGCAAACGTTACCCCTATGATGTATATAACCAAGTACAATTTGATGAAGTAATTGAAACCGGTGGCGATTCATTTGCTCGTTACCTAGTTCGTATTGGTGAGATGCAACAATCTGTTCGTATTATAGAGCAACTGATTGATGCAATACCTCAAGGTGATTTTCAGGCTAAAACAAAAGCAGTTATTAAATTACCGAAAGGAGAATTCTATCAACGTGTAGAAACTGCACGTGGCGAATTGGGGGTTTATATTGTAAGTGAAGGCGGAACAACCCCCTATCGGATAAAGTTTAGGTCTCCAGGATTTTGTAATTTATCTGCATTAAATGAAATGGCTAAAGGAGGTAAAATTGGTGATTTAGTGGCAACAATGGGTACACTAGATTTAGTTATTCCGGATATTGACAGATGATGATTAATATATGCTTATGTTTAGTTTAGAATCTATAAAAAATACTGTACAAAACTGGTTGCAATTGCATGTTGGTGCTTCAATGGCATTAGTAATTGAAAGTATTTTATTAGGTATTTTAGTAATTATATTGTTTGCAGTTTTGGGATTAGTACTAGTGTTTATGGAGCGTAAAGTTTCGGCCGTTATGCAAATTCGAATAGGTCCTAATAGGGTAGGTCCAAGGGGTTGGCTTCAAACTTCTGCAGATACTTTAAAATTAATGCTCAAAGAAGGGTTAACACCAGATGGGGCCGACAAATTTTTATTTAATTTGGCTCCATTCATTATTATGATTGCAGCAATGCTCATTATGATACCAATTGCTTTTGCTAAAAATTTTCAAATTTGGGATATCAACATAGGTGTGTTATACATTTCATCTGTTGCCTCTGTTTCAGTCATTGCTATTTTAATGGCAGGTTGGTCAAGCAATAATAAGTTTTCTTTATTAGGCGCCATGCGCAGCGGAGCACAAATTATTAGTTATGAATTAAGTGCAGGTATTTCAGTAATAACAATGGTCATTTTAACCCAAAGTTTAAGTGTGAATGAAATTATAGCCTCACAAGAAAATGGCTGGTGGATTTTTAAAGGACACATTCCTGCAATAATTGCATTTATAATTTTTATGATAGCTGTTACAGCAGAAACCAATCGGGCTCCATTCGATTTAGCTGAAGCAGAATCTGAATTAACGGCCGGGTTTCATACCGAATATTCAGGAATGAAATTTGCACTTTTTTTTCTAGCTGAGTATATTAATATATTTATTGTATGTGCTGTAGCATCTATATTATTTTTTGGAGGGTGGATGCCTTTTCATATTGGAAATTGGCAAACCTTTAATCATATAATGGATTATATTCCATCTTCCATTTGGTTTTTTGGTAAAACATTTTTGCTGATTGGCTTAATTATGTGGTTTCGCTGGACTTTCCCAAGATTACGAATAGATCAGTTATTAAATTTAGAATGGAAGTATTTATTACCTATTAGTTTAGCAAATATGTTATTAATGACGGTTATTGCTATTTTAAAATGGTATTTGTAAAGACATATATTTAATACCTAAAATAAATATAAATTTATTTATTATAAATGTTCAATGCAACTATAAATGAACAAAGTGCAGTAGATGGTAATAAAATAATAAAATGAATATAAAAAAATATATACAAGATGTATTTGGGGCTATACAATCCTTATTAAAAGGTATGCGTGTTACCGGATATTACTTTCTGCATCCAAAAGAAATTATCACAGAACAGTATCCTGATAATAGAGATAGTTTAAAACTGGCTGATAGGTTTAAAGGCGAAGTAGTAATGCTGCATGATGAAAATAATGAACATGCTTGCACCGGTTGTACAGCTTGCGAATTGGCTTGCCCAAACGGTACCATTAAAATCATTACTCAATTTGATATTACACCCGAAGGGAAAAAAAAGAAAGCATTAAATACGTTTGTTTATCATTTAGAATTGTGTACCATGTGTAATTTATGTGTTGAAGCTTGCCCTACAGGTGCAATTGTGATGGCGCAAAATTTTGAACATAGTGTATACGATAGAAAGCAATTAACTAAAACTTTAAATAAACCTGGCTCAAAATTAAGGGCCGGTATTGAATAACATGGAAACAATTTTATTTTACTGCATTGCACTATTTATTATAATTACCGGAATATTAGCGGTAACAGCTCGGCATATTTTTAGAGCAGCCATATGGCTATTATTTGCTTTAATGGGTATAGCAGCATTGTATTTTTGGATGGATTTGTATTTTGTTGCAGCAGTACAAATTATCATTTATGTAGGTGGAATTGTAGTTTTGATTATATTCTCTATTTTTCTAACGCAACAAGCACGACAAAAAATGGCACAACCAACTACTAAACAAAGTGTTTTTAGTGTAGCTGCTATTTTATTCGGGATTGCCTTTATTGGCTCTGTTATTAGTAAATTTTATTTTGTTGAAAATACACAATCTATTAATGTTTCTATTGAAAATATTGGTACGCAATTGATGAGTGTAAAACAATATGGATATGCTTTACCTTTTGAGTTAGTGAGTATTTTATTATTGGCAGCAATGGTAGGAAGCATTGTAATAGCTATGAAACAAACCTCTGAATCAAAAAACAATTAACCCATGCAACCAATTACTTTGCAACACATACTATTTTTGAGTACAGCCATATTTTTTGTGGGTGTTTATGGTTTGTTTACCCGAAGAAATATGATTGCTGTTTTAATGAGTATTGAATTAATGTTGAATAGTATCAATATTA
>JAGWPI010000077.1 GCA_028877005.1 Bacteroidota bacterium
ACTGTATTTTGGTAGCGCCGGCATCAACCGCATTTTCCAGTAATTCTTTTACTGCACTACCTGGCCTTTGAATTACTTCGCCTGCTGCTATTTGGTTAGCTATATTATCGGGTAATAGTTGTATACAATCGCTCACTGCACTGCTTTGTTTAGAAGCTGCAAAAATAAAGTTTATTCGGCTGCCTTGCTGCATCAATCTTGTACCTTTGTACTCCTTTTGTAAGGGAATAGGCCGTAGCTGTGCCGACAGCCTATATTTTTAGTGAAAATTAAAACAAATAACACATGCAGGAAACCATGATTGCAAATGCAAATATTGAGAAATTACCCCGCCATTTTTTACCCGCCGATTTTACGGTAACCACATGGGAAGCTTTAGAGCCTTATTTTTTAAATTTGAAAGAAAGACCCATTCATAGTGTGGCTGAATTGGAAGACTGGTTGCGCGATATGAGTGAGTTAGAAGCCGTAGTTAGTGAAGATGCCTGCTGGCGGCAAATTAAAATGACCTGCGATACCACTAATCCGGCATTGGAAGAGGCATACAATTTTTTTGTAATGGAAATACAGCCTAAAATACAACCCTATGCCGATGCACTGAATAAAAAATTTGTGGCATCGCCTTATTTAAAAGAGCTAGACCAAAATTTATATTTTACCTATATCCGTTCTGTGAAAAAAAATATTGAATTATTTCGCGAAGCCAATATCCCCATTCAGGCCGAATTAGGTGTTTTACAGCAACAATATGGTGTAATTGCCGGTAAAATGACAGTAGAAGTAGAAGGGAGAGAATATACTTTGCAGCAGGCAGCGCAGTTTTTAGAAAGTAGCGACCGTAACTTACGAGAATTGGTGTATCGCAAAATACAGGAAAGACGATTGCAAGATAAAGCAGCCATAGACCAATTATACACCCAATTAGTTCAAAAACGCCACCAAATAGCGTTAAATGCTGGTTTTGCTAATTATAGGGATTATAAGTTTGCAGAATTAGGTAGGTTTGATTATACCAAAGAAGATTGCTTTCAATTTCATGAAGCCGTAAAATTACATGTACTGCCCATTGTTCATAAAATTTATGAAAAGAAAAGAGCCAAATTAGGCTTAGATACTTTACGCCCTTGGGATACCGAAGCCGAACCTGCCGGTACAGCACCCTTGCGGCCTTTTACTACCGGTAAAGAATTATTAGAGAAATCAGAAGCTTGTTTTCGGCAAATGAATCCTTTTTTTGCCGATTGTTTGGTAAAGATGGACCAATTGCATCATTTTGATTTGGAAAGCCGAAAAGGCAAGGCACCCGGTGGATATAACTGCCCTTTGGCGGAAAGTGGGGCACCTTTTATTTTTATGAATGCAGCAGGACAAATGAGTGATGTAACCACTATGGTTCATGAGGGCGGACATGCCATTCATTCTTTTTTAGCGCACCATTTACCTCTTTCTGCGTTTAAAGAATATCCTATGGAAATTGCCGAAGTGGCCAGTATGAGTATGGAACTTTTTTCTATGAGCCATTGGGATACTTTTTTTACCAATGCCGAAGATTTAAAAAGAGCCAAAGAACACCAATTAGAGCGAACCATTACCATTTTCCCATGGATTGCCATTATTGACAAATTTCAGCATTGGGTATATGAAAATCCCAATCATACCATAGCAGAGCGCACCGATAACTGGATGCGCATATTAAAAGAATTTTCTACCGATGCTATTGATTATACCGGTTTAGATGCATATAGGGCCATTGGCTGGCAGCGTCAATTGCATTTATTTGAAGTGCCTTTTTACTATATTGAATATGGCATTGCCCAATTAGGGGCTATAGGTTTATGGATGCAATACATACAAAACCCACAACAAGCTTTACAAAATTATATGCGTGCTTTAAGTTTAGGTGGTACCAAAACACTGCCTGAATTGTATGCAGCGGCAGGCTTACAGTTTAATTTATCGCCGGCACATATTAAAACATTAATGGAATTTGTAGATGCGCAAATGGAGGCTTTGTAAACACCTTTTATGGTGTGTATTATCCTAATAAAAAAAGAGGCAACGCTATTAGTGTTGCCTCTTTTTGTTGGTTAAACTTTTTATTACACCGGCTTTTCACCCAAAGGGGGCTCATTATTAGGCTTGCCCTTATTGGGGTTAGGCTTGCTAACGGGCCTGCTTTGCTGTTGTGGCCTATTCCTATTATCGGGGCGGGGTGTATTATTTCTGTTTCTATTATCGTTTCTGTTGTTATTGTTTCTGTTTTTATTATCACTATTAGTACTAGGCCGCTGTTCAATAGCGCGATTATCGCGGCGCTGTTCGGGCTTATTGCGTTTATTGTTTTTATCTAAGCTTTTCAGGCTTATTTGTCCAACTACATCTACAAACTGTGGCTCAATTAATTTCGGTTTTCCGCTTACCACATCTACCGGCTCCAAATCATCCGGGCGAATGTTCTGTGCATTCATTCGTTTAATTTCTTTAACCCGGTCAATGGTTAACGGATAGTGTTTGCTGCCACCATCCATTATGTACCACATTAAGTTTTTAAAAATATCTTTTTTAATTAAAAACGCATTGCCTTTAGTGGTTTGCAAGGTATCGGCATTATCCGGAAAATGTTGCAGCGCATCTAAATAAGTATCTAACTCGTAATTTAAACAACATTTTAAACGACCGCATTGGCCGCTTAATTTGGTTTGGTTAATAGACAAGTTTTGATAGCGGGCTGCGGTAGTATTTACACTTTTAAAATCTTGCAGCCAAGTGCTACAACACAGTTCGCGGCCGCAACTGCCAATACCACCTACTTTGGCTGCTTCCTGACGAATACCAATTTGCCGCATTTCAACTTTTAGTTTAAACTCAGCAGCAAATAGTTTAATTAATTCTCTAAAATCAACCCTATCTTCTGCGGTATAAAAAAAAGTAGCTTTTTTTCCATCTGCCTGAATTTCTACTTCACTCAGCTTCATTTGTAAATTCAATTGTCGGGCCAGTTCGCGGCTACGTGCCTGTACGCCGGGTTCTCTTTCTTTGCTAATGAAAAAACTTTCCAAATCGCGATCAGAGCTGCGGCGTAATATTTTTTTCATATCAGGGTTCAACTCATCCACCCCTTTTTTCTTCATTTGTAAACGAACTAATTCGCCGGTAAGGCTAACTTCGCCCACATCAAATCCCGAAACGCCTTCTACAGTAACATAATCACCCTTTTCAAAATATTGTAAGGTGGTATTTCTGTAAAATTCTTTTCTACTGCCTTGTTTAAAACTTACTTCAACTACTTTGCAATCGCTCTCAGGGTCGGTAAGGGGTAAATTACGTAACCAATCGTGTACGTTTAATCGGTTACAACCACCGGAGCTGCATCCGCCATTGCTTTTGCATCCGCCCGGTTTTTTGGTGCCACATGATCCACATCCCATTGTATCTAACAATTTATTGGGTTCAACTAAATGAAAATTCCGGTGCAGAAAATGGTAGGGTAAGGGTATGTTGCCGGCAATAGTACCTGGTTCGGCTCCTGTTGTGTCACTCCCTTCAACGTTCAGAACAATAGGGGCTATGACGTTGCATAGCAACAGGTATGCTTTTGAAAACTATATGGATATATCAATTGCATCAGGTATTTATTCCGTTATTACCCTGCATATTTGTACAACAAATATGGTGGTAAAGCCCTTCATTGCATTTTCTACAAATTCAAAAATAGGGAATTTATTGGCAATGGTAGTTAAACATGTAGGGTTACTTTGTTTTGTATAATGTATTGGAGCTTAATAGTAAGTGCCATAAACAGCATTTTAGCGTTGGCATTACGTTCAATATAGTAAATAGCCTTGTCTAATTCCTCTACAATAGCCTGTTGTTGGGCAATGCCGGTTATTTTATTGAGGCGTTGGGCAAAAATACTTTCATCGGGTAAACAATGAACTGCTTCTACGCCCATTAATCTAATATGCAGGCTTTGTTCTAATAAATGGATGAAATAGCGCAAAAATTGTTTTTGTTTTTCTCGCCCCACCTTAGCCATTTCATCAATAAATTTTATTTGTGCACTAGGTCCAAGTTTTAGGGTAGCATTTAACCATTCGCGCAATAAACTTTGCCAGTCGGAAGAGGTATCCTGAATCATTTGCAGTGCTTCTCTGTAATTGCCGCTACAAACACCGGCAATTTGCGCAGCGGTTTGTGGTGGCAACTGAGCACGTTCTATTAGGGCTGTTTCAATATCCTGTTTTTCTATTAATGGTACCCGTATTACTTGGCAGCGGCTAATAAGGGTTGGTAAAATACCCTCTTCTTGCTCAGCAACTAATATAAATAGGGTATTGTCTGGTGGTTCTTCAATAAGTTTTAAGAGTTTATTGCCTTCTTTACCTAAGTATTCGGGCATCCAAAGCACCAATATTTTATAGGCACTTTCAAAGCTTTTTAAGTTAAGCTTGCGCATAATATCATTGCATTCATCTGCCGTAATATTACCCTGTTTATTTTCTGCCCCAATAAATTGAAGCCAGTCAAACACATTACCATAGGGGTATAGGCGAATAAATTCTTTCCATTCTTTAAAATAATCGGTACTAATGGGTTTATCGCCACTTTTTTTAGGAATAACCGGATAGGAAAAATGCAAATCGGGATGCATGAATTGGGCTGCCCGAGAAAAATTGGGCATTTGGTGTATGGTATCGGGACTAATAAAATGGATGTTTTCGGTACTGATTGGTGCAGCCTCAAAAAAGCCGGTAGTTGGGGTATTTTTTTGTTTGCCCGGTTGACAAACCATCCATTGGGCAAAAGCAATGGCCAAAGGCAGGGCGCCTGTACCTTCTTTGCCTACAAGTAATAAAGCATGGCCTAGGCGGTTTTGTTGCACCATAGCCACCAATTGTTGTTTCAAAGCAGCTTGACCAATAACGTCTTTAAATTCCATGATGGGTACAAAATAAAAGGAAGATGCAGTATAAACATCTTCCTTTTAAAAAAAAACTTTTATAATGATACTAATTCAGGTACTTTAAAATTTCAGGGCTATCGGGTGTAACGGTGCTGGGGAAATAAGCCAAAAGTTTGCCATGCTCATCAATTAAAAACTTATTAAAGTTCCAAGTGATGGTAGCATCTAAAACGCCGTTTTCAGATTTGTTGCACAACCATTTATAAACAGGCGAAATATTGGGTCCTTTCACATCAATTTTTTCAGCTAAAGGAAAGGTAACACCATAATTTTTTTTGCAAAATTGAACAATTTCAGTGCTACTGCCGGGTTCTTGTCCGCCAAACTGATTACAAGGGAAGCCCACTACCACCAATTTATCTTTGTATTTTTCATATAATTTCTCTAGTGCTTCATATTGCGGTGTAAACCCACATTTTGAGGCCGTATTAACCACTAAAATTTTTTTGCCTTCATATTTGGCAAACTCAATAGTACCTACATTAATAGAGGGTACTTTAAATTGATAAATGGTGTTGCTTGTTTTCATGGTAGTAAAGGAGGTTAATGCAACAATGGCTGCAATAGTGAATACATACTTCATGTGCTTTATTTTTTGGTGTGATGATGATATGATTTTTTATAGCTTTGAAGTTAGTAACAAATGATGGAGAATAAAGTTTAATTTTTGAATAAAGGCAATTAAATTGTGTAGGCCACTGTGGCAATGCGCACCGAAGCCACAGAAGCAGCCAATAAGGCGGAAGCGCAAGCTTCAAGGGTAGCACCTGTGGTAATAACATCATCTACCAGTACAACATGTTTGTTGTGCAGTAATTCCGGCAGTACTACAGTAAATGCATCTTCCATATTTACCCACCGTTCAGCTCTGTTTTTTTTGGTTTGTGTTTGGGTAAACCGGGTTCTTGTTAAAGCATGAGTAATTAACGGTTGTTGAATAACAGAACAAATACCTGATGCAATAAGCGCTGCCTGATTGTAACCTCTTAAACGTTGTTTTTTGGGATGCAGGGGTAAAGGAACAACGGCATCAATTGGCGCAAAACGGGGACTGTTCATTATTTGGTAGCCCACTTGTTTGCCTAACCAAATACCTGTTTTTTGATGCCCCTTATATTTAAGTTGGAATAATAAATGTTGTAAAAGAGCATTTTTGGTAAAATAAAATGCCGCTGCAGCCGCTGCAATAGGCACTCTGCCATAAAAAGATTGTTCTACCGGGTTATTGGCTGCATTAAAAAAACCGGTAACCGGTAACTGTAAGTAACAGCGGGTACACAGCAATGCATCTAAAGCAATAATATCTGAACCGCAACCCATGCAAAGGTGTGGAAAGAAAAGTTGAGAAACCTGTTGCCAATAATTTTTCAAGGATAGCATCATATTTTAAAAATAAAAACAAAACACATACAATGTATAGAATATGTGTAATTTTTTATGCTATCTGCAAAATGGATTATGGTTTAAAATAATTGTTGATACAATTCCTGTACTTCGCCCAGTGCAACAATTTCAATATGGTGTTTGGCAGGAAGTATGCCTTTTTTATTAAAGCGAGAAACAAATATTTTTTCAAATCCTAATTTTTCTGCTTCTGCAATACGTTGCTCAATTCTGTTCACTGCCCTAATTTCGCCGTTTAAACCTACTTCAGCAGCAAAGCAAATGTGGGGTGGTAAGGGTACATCTTCATAAGAAGAAAGTAGTGCGGCAATAATGGCCAAATCAATAGAGGGGTCTTCTACTTTTAAGCCACCGGCAATATTGATAAAAACATCTTTAGTACCAAACAAAAAACCACCTCTTTTTTCTAATACAGCCAAAAGAAGTTGCAATCTTCTTAAATCAAACCCGCTAACTGTTCTTTGTGGGGTGCCATACACACTTTGCGTAACCAGAGCCTGCACTTCAATTAATAAAGGCCTAATACCTTCTACAGTAGCAGCAATGGCACTACCACTGAGTTCATTTTCGCGTTGTGTTAATAAAATTTCAGATGGGTTGGTAACTTCTTTCATGCCTACGCCGGTCATTTCATAAATACCCAATTCGGCAGTACTGCCAAATCTGTTTTTAAGAGTACGTAAAATGCGGTAGGTGTAGTGGCGATCGCCTTCAAATTGCAAAACGGTATCTACCATGTGTTCTAAAATTTTAGGGCCGGCAATGGTACCATCTTTTGTAATGTGACCAATTAAAAAAACAGGGGTATTGGTTTCTTTAGCAAAGCGTTGAAATTCTGCTGTGCATTCGCGTATTTGTGAGATACTGCCTGCACCCGAATCAATTAAATTTGATTGTAATGTTTGAATGGAATCAACAATTACTAATTGCGGTTGCAGTTTTTTTATTTCATTAAAGATGGATTGGGTAGTAGTTTCTGTAAGTAAATAAAAGGAAGGGTGTTTTGCCTGAATTCTATCGGCACGCATTTTAATTTGTTGTTCGCTTTCTTCGCCACTAATATACAAAACGGTTAGTGACTGCATAGCTAAGCCAATTTGCAGAAATAGCGTGCTTTTACCAATACCCGGTTCGCCGGCAACTAACACAATACTTCCGGCCACAATACCACCACCTAAAACTCGGTTCAATTCTGCATCGGGTGTAATTATTCTTTGTGTTGCATTGTGTGTAACAGCCTCTAACGCTATGGCCTTGTTGTTTTTGTTTTGCGAACCATAGTTAGTCCAACTTTGCTCTTTATTATTGCCTTTGTCTATTACTTCTTCAATAAATGTATTCCAATTATTGCATGCGGGACACTTGCCCAACCATTTAGCACTTTCATAACCGCAATTACTGCAAAAAAAAGCTGTTTTAATTTTACTCATGGGTTCAAAGTTACAGGGCAATAGCAGAAAAAAATTTTGTATGCGTTGGTAGGGGCATTATTTTTTGTTTGTTCATATTGTTTAATGATTGGAAAGAAATGGGTAATGGTTGGATGGATTGATTCGTTAACTGAATAACAACTAATGTTATTGGTAAAACAAGTGAAAGATATAACTAATGGTATATGGTGGCTTCACAAAAAAAATTGAAATATTGGCCATATATCTATCCTCCGGTGAAATGCTACTAAAAGGCATCATAGCATCATCTATATAACGCAAAAGGGCCAGCTGATAAGCCGACCCCTTTACTTACTAACCCATTAAATTCCACCACTAAATTACAGAAATGAGGCAGATGGCAAAATATTTTTTTGATAGAAGGGGGTAAAAAATTTCCACGGATAAAAAAATGTTTCTGTTTTCGACGAACCGGCATATTGTTCTTTCGCAATATGACAACATGTCTTTTTAAGGTGGTTATTAAAATAAGTTAAATGTTAATGAATTGTTATTTATTAGTATTTGGCAGTGAGGATATTTACGGGCAAAAAAATGCATGAATATGTTTTTTAAAAAGAATTGTTAATTTTTTTTGGTTTATAAACAGCGAATTCTTAATTTAGGCGGTAATATAACGTGATAAACGGATTAATTCACCAAAACTACCGCAACATGAGAAAAAAACTACTGATGGTTTTTTCTGCCCTTTTGCTACTTTTTGCAGGAGTACATGCCCAAACAGTAACAATTTCGGGTAAAGTAACAGACGATAAAGGCAAGCCAATAGATGGCGCCTCTATTGTAGACAAAAAACAAAGCAGGGTACCTCTACCGATGCTGAAGGGAAATTTAAGTTAAATTTAAAAGAAGGCGCTGTAATTCAAATTTCTAGTGTAGGTTTTGCCAAACGTGAAATGACCGTTCGGGGAAACGAAAATTTAAACATTACATTAGTACCGGAAAATGAAGATTTAAGTGAGGTGGTAGTAACCGCCTTGGGTATTAAAAGAGAAAAGAAGGCTTTAGGCTATGCGGTTTCTACCGTGGGTAGTAAAGATTTGGAAGCCCGGCCTGAAGGCGATATTGCCAGGGTGTTAAATGGAAAAGCGCCCGGTGTAAGTATTGTTAATACCAGCGGATTAAGTGGAAGTGGTACCAATATTAATATACGTGGTATTAGTACCATTACCGGTAATTCACAGCCATTATGGGTAGTGGATGGAGTACCCTTTGATGGAGGTACCAATAACCAATCTACTAATTTTACATATGGCAACCAAACATCAAGCAGGTTTTTAGATTTAGACCCCAATAATATTGCCAGTATAAGTATATTAAAAGGTTTAAGTGCTACTACTTTATATGGTTCTGCCGGTAGAAATGGGGTAATATTAGTTACCACAAAAAATGGTTCAACCAGTACAGTACGTAAAAAGCAAGAAGTGACTGTTACCCAATCTTATTTTCAAACCAAAGCAGTATTGCCTGATTATAACCAAGAATATGGCGGTGGGTTTGATTTAAGCTTAGGGATTGCATTTTTTAGTAACTGGGGTGCTAAATTCACCAATCCACCTGCTGTGGTAAAACATCCTTATGACAGAGCAGCGCTTGCCAATGTGTTTCCGCAGTTTCATGGGGCACCTTATTATTACAAATTTTATAATAGTGTACATAATTTTTTCCAAACAGGTAATACTAGTACCACCTCTATTAATGTTTCCGGTACTTCCGGTAAACTAAATTATAACATGAACTATGGTTATACGGGAGATGCCGGTTATATACCCATGAATAGCATGTTTAAAAACACATTTGGCGTAGGAGGTAGTGCTAAATTAACCAATAATTTAACAATTAGTGGTACATTAAACTATGTATCAGATGATGTAAAATCACCTCCTACCAGCAATAGTTATGGAAACAATCCTACTAATGCATCTATTTTTGGTAACGTAATGTATACCCCAACTGCCGTAGATTTAATGGGGCTACCTTATGAAAATCCTTTTGATCATTCTTCTGTTTATTATAGAGGTAGCAATGATATTCAAAATCCAAGATGGACTTTATACAATTCTTTTACCGATGATAAAGTAAGTCGTGTATTTGGTCAAATGAGAATTGGCTTGGATTTAGCAAAAGGTATTAATTTATCTTATCATGTTGGTATAGATAATTATACCGAATCTCAAATGTATGCGCAAAACAAAGGAGGTATTTTTACCCCAACCGGCATACTTCGTACCTCAACTGCGTTAAATACAATTATGGACCATACTGTATTGTTAAACTTTAACAGGAACCTGAACAGCAGCTTTAATTTAAACTTAGATGCAGGTTTTAATGCCAGAAAGTACAATTTTTCGCAAACCGGTATGACGAGTTCGCAGCAATTAGTATATGGGTTAATGAACCATGCAAATTTTATTACACATGACATTAATAGTGAAGCTGGTGCGCCTTTGAATTTTAATACAGAGAAAATATTGTTGGGTGCGTTTGCACAAGGACAATTAGGATATAAGGATTATGCTTTTTTAAACTTTGGAGGTAGGAATGACTGGGCTTCTACTGTTGAAAAAAGTAATAGGAGTTTGTTTTATCCAAATATCGGTGTATCATTTATACCTACCAGTGTAGTAAACTGGTTGCAAGGTAATAAACAAGTAAATTATTTGAAGTTTAGGTTGGGATATTCTACCAGTGCCAATTTCCCGGACCCCTATAGCACCAGGCCTTCTTTAAATATTGGTACGCGTGCCTTTATTACCGGGGGCGGAACATCAATTAATGTTAACTCACTACAAAGTCAATTGCCAAATCCCGATTTAAAACCTGAGCTATTAAAAGAAGCTGAGGCTGGTATTGAGGGTAGGTTTTTTGACAATAGACTAACATTAGACTTGTCATTTTACAGAAGAATAGCCAATAATCAAATCTTAAATAGATTTTTAGATCCTTCTACAGGTTATACCTTTCAACAAATTAATGCCGGTACTGTACGAAATAAGGGAATTGAAATGGCTTTAGGGTATGATGTGATTAGAGGTAAAAAATGGAAATGGCATTTAGATGGATTATGGTCATTAAATAGAAGTAATGTAAGTGATTTACCAAGCTATATTACCAGAATTAATACTTCCGGCTATTCCAATCAAGGAACATTTGCTATGAATGGTCAACCATTAGGTATTATTATGGGAAGTTATATTCAGCGCGACCCAAAAACAGGGCAACGTTTGGTGGGTGTTGATGGTAACTATGTAGCGGCCAATGATATTGGTATTATAGGTGATCCAAATCCTAAATACAAACTAACCGGTATTAGTGAATTGAGTTATAAAGCCTTCTCATTTAGAATGCAATGGGATTTTACAGCGGGGGGTGATTTATATTCCGGTACTTCCGGAGCGTTGTTAGGAAGAGGTGTTACAAAAGATACTCAGTTTGACAGGGCAGCACCTTATATTTTACCCGGTGTTTTAGCTAATGGTCAGCCCAATAATATTCAAATATCTGCAACTCAGGCATTTTTCACTAATAGCATTACCGGTGGTGCACCCGACGAAACAGCTATATATGATGCTACTTGTATTAGATTAAGAGAGGCTTCCTTATCTTATCAACTTCCTGCAAAACTATTAACAAACTTACCATTTGGTAGTATTTCAGTGTCACTTTCCGGAAGTAATCTTTGGTATTATGCTCCTAATTTTCCTAAGTACATTCATTTTGATCCGGATGTAAATGGTTTAGGAGTAGGTAATGGAAGAGGAATGGAATTTTTAACTGGACCATCAGCTCGTAGATATGGTGCTAGTATTAGGGTAACATTCTAATTTTTAAATTAAAACTGTGTAAAATGACTTATAAAAAATTATTTATTGGATTAGGGATTTTTCTAACCCTTGTATCCTGTAACAAGCAGCTGGATTATAATCTAAATAATCCAAACTATCCAAGTTTGGCTACTGCTGATGTAGACTTGTATCTTAATCAGATTGAATTAAGCTTTAATAATTTTTGGACAACTGCCTCTGATTACGGTGCACAATTAAGCAGACAACAAAACTGGGTAGGCCCTTTGTATAAAAACGCCTATCAACCTGCCAGTTTTGACGGAATGTGGACAACAGCATATTCTAGTATGTTAGTGAATGCTGCTGCCATGTTACCTTTGGCCGTTCAGCAACAAAAATTTATCCATTCCGGTATTGCCAGAACGCTAATGGCATTTACTTATGGCACTTTGGTGGATGATTTTGGAGATGTACCCTATTCTCAAGCAGTTTTAGGAGCAGCCAATACCAACCCTAAAGTAGATGGTGGTGCTGCAATTTATGCAGCTGTTCAATCCATGTTAGATAGTGCAATTTTAGATTTTCAAAAAACGGCAACTGCTAAGCCTGCTTCTGATTTGTTTTATAATGGAAGTGCATCTAAATGGATTACATTGGCCAAAACTTTAAAATTAAAATTCTACATGCAGGCTCGATTAGTAGACAATACTGTTGGGCCCAAAATACAAGCATTATTAACAGAAAATAATTTAATTAATAGTCCTTCTCAAGATTTTGTATTTAAGTATGGCACTAACCTTACGGCGCCGGATAGCCGCCATGAACATTATGGGATTGATTATGTAAATAGTGGTGGTGTAGGCGAGTATTTAAGTAATTATTTTATTTGGGATGTTACAGCTGCAAAATATAATGGCATTGTGAATATTGCCAATAATGCCAGCAGTAATGCTGATCCCCGCGCTAGGTATTATTTTTATCGTCAGGTAACTAATTATAGTTGGGCTAATCAACAAACAGCCCCTTGCTTTGGTAACTCATTGTATGGTAACTCTAATTTTCCTGCTTGGTACCCTAGTGTTCCTGATCAAACCCCTTATTGTGTAGTGGGGAAAGGTTATTTAGGACGTGATCATGGTGATAATAGTGGCTCACCGCCAGATGGAGGCTATAGAACTGCATGGGGAATATATCCTGCTGGTGGCCAGTTTGATTATGATCAGGCTGCAACTGTAACATTGGGCATGGGTGCCGGTGGTGCAGGTATTAATCCAATTTGGCTTTCTTCCTATACTGCATTTTTAGAAGCAGAAGCAGCATTGGCTTTAGGAATAACCACAAATGGTTCTGCAAGGGCATTATTGCAAAACGGTATAACAGCTTCTATCAATAAAGTTATTAACTTCCCTGCATCCATTGGCTATACAGGTGTTCCTGCTTCTCAGGTTCCTACAACCGCTCAAATTAATAACTACATTACTACAGTTTTAAATAGTTATGATGCGGCACCCAATACAGATGCACAGATGAATATTGTAATGAATGAATATTACATAGCATTGTGGGGAAATGGAGTTGAGGCATATAACAATTTGCGCAGAACAGGTAAACCATCTAATGTTCAATTAGCAGTAACTACACCTTCGCCCGGTTTCTTTATGCGTTCATTCTTTTATCCCTCTGTATTTGTGAACAGAAACTCAAATGCACCTGCACAAAAAACGCCAGGTGATGCAGTAAACAAAGTATTTTGGGATACCAACCCGGATAACTTTATTAAATAAATGATTAAATTTATGAACATGAAGAAGTTATTATATATTTTATCTGTTGTCTGTTTAATAACAGTCATTAACTCTTGTAAGAAAACGGGAGGAGATATAAATCCAATGAGTAGTTACAAAAATTTTGGGGTTGGCTCTTATTTGGTTTTAGATAGTACAATTAACCAAAATTTAAATTATGCCTCTTTGTCTACTTCTACTGTTGGGGTAATTGTACATCAATATCCCAATGGAGAAGCAATTACCAGTATTACTGTTTTTGTTGTTCCAGGTTCATCTTATGATACTACCCAATGGAAAAAAGTTAAAACAGTAAGCTATACAAGTCCGCAAACTACCATTACTGTTAGTGGTGCAGAATTAGCAACAGCATTGGGCGGTGCTTCTGCCATTCAGCCGGGCGCCAATTATACTTTTTATAATCGTATCACCACCAAAAGCGGTAAAACTTATGATGTAAATAATACCGGTAATAATAGTGGTAGTGGATTAGTAACCGGATTTTATTACCATAGTGCCTTTTCGTTTAGTGCCTATGTTGTTTGCCCTTTTGTTGCACCAATTGCAGGCACCTATAAGGTATTACGTGATGATTGGGCTGATTGGAACCCCGGTGATTTGGTACAAGTAACGGATGGTCCGGGTCCAAACCAAGTAAATCTTAGCCAAGTATATCCCAATCCCGCATATGGTACTATTGTAAATCCACTAATTGTTAATGTTGATCCTGCAACGGGCACCGCAACTGTACCAAAAACTAATTTTGGTAATTATGGCGGTGGCTACAATATGACAGCTGTAGGAACCGGTACCGGTGGGGTGGCAGGTTATGTATTTGCTTGTACCGGTTATATTACACTGACCATGGAATTAAAAGCAGATGGTCCAGGTGGCAATGGATATGATAATGGGCCCACCAAACTCATTCTTCAAAAACAATAAAACTATATAGAAATTTTTTGCTTTTTTCTCTCGTGTTTTAATTTTCTATTCAACTCCGGGCGGTATTCTTACCGCCTGTTTTTTTTGTTGAATTATATTAAGCCATTCTTACTATTTTTAAACCGTTCTTAATTATTTTGTTCAACAGTTTTATTTCTTTTAAATTATTTCATTTAATTTGCTAGTCTGGCAAGTATTAACGTTTAATTAAAACTACATTTATGAGAAAAAAGCTGATGCTCTTCATGAGCGCCTTGGTCTTGCTTTTAATGCAAGTACAGGCGCAAACTTCTGTTACAGTTACCGGTACCATTACCGATCAACAAGACGGTAAACCACTTTCGGGTGTTACCATTAAAGCCAAGGGTACTAACGACGCTACCACTACCAATGCGGAAGGTATGTTTAAAATTGTAGTACCTAAATCGGTAACTATTTTAGAAATCAGTTATATCGGGTATAGGGATATGGCTATTAAAATAACCGGCCAACCCCTGCAAATCAAAATGGCAGAAGCCGATAAAAGTCTTAATGAAATTGTAGTAGTAGGGTACGGTACCAAAATTAAAAAAGATGTATTGGGTGCTGTTTCTACCATTTCTGCCAAAGAAATTGCTAATACACCCGCCACCAGTTTTGAAAGTGCTATGCAGGGCCGTGCTGCCGGTGTGTTGGTGTCTCAACAAAACGGCAAATTAGGACAGGCCATTAATATAAAAATTCGGGGTGCATCTTCTGTATCTGCCGGAAATGAGCCTTTGTATGTTGTAGATGGTATACCTATTACCACTACCGATCTTTCTAGTACAAGTGCTGCTACCAATGCTTTAGCCGACTTGAATATGAACGATATTGAATCCATTCAAATTTTGAAAGATGCCTCTTCTACTGCCATTTATGGTGCCAGCGCTTCTAATGGTGTGGTATTAATTACCACCAAAAAAGGGAAGGCAGGAACATCCAGAATAGATTTTAATTACTATACCGGTACCCAAAAACCAACCGGCAAACGCGAATTTTTAAATGCCAAACAGTATGTAGACTATTTTACCCAGGCTGCATTGGGTGCTGCTAATCAGGATTATTTAGCCGGTTACTATTCTACCCTGCAAGCAGCAGAGCAAGACTATTTAGACTATGTAGATAGTCGGTTTACTCGTTATTCTGCCGGTACCAATGATTGGCAAACCGCTAAAATTAATACCAATTGGCAAGATCAGGCTTTTCAGAATGCACCCATTTCAGAATATGACCTGAATATTTCAGGTGGTGATGCCAAAACTAAGTTTTATGTTTCGGGTCAATATTTAGATCAAACCGGTATTTTAATTCGCAATAGTTATAAAAGATACTCCGGAAGGGCAAATCTGGAGCATAAAGTAAAAGACTGGTTAACTTCTGGTGTAAACTTGGCTTTTGCCCGTTCATTAAACAGCAGGGTATCTAATGACAATGCTTTTTCTACCCCTTTACAAATTGTGGCTTTATCACCCATTACCCCATTAATAGACCCACGTACAGGGCTAATCAGTGGTGCATTAGACCCCAATACCGGCGCACCTAATACCAATTATCCCGTGTATTATAACCCTTTATTGAGTGCCATTGATGGTTTTTATAATACTTTGGTGAATCGTACAATCGGAACTTTTTATGCTACGGCTAATTTTACCAAACATCTAAGCTTTCATACCGATTTTGGTGTTGATCAATTGAATCAGTTTGAAGAAAATTACTATGGTCGTTTAACAGCTAGAAACATTGGTGTACCCAATGGAAGTGGTTTTTATGGTACTACACAAGTGTTGAACTTAACCACCAATAACTATTTTAATTACAAAGCCAATTTTAAACAAAAGCACGATTTAGATGTTATATTAGGTACAAGTTACACAGATAGGTCTTATGATTTCAGCAGTGCGGACGGGGAGCAGTTTCCTAGCGATGCCTACAAAAAATTAATCAATGCAGCTTCTAAAACCGGGGCTAGCTCTTCTTCTACAACCAGTACTTTGGTCTCTTATTTCTCAAGGATAAATTATAAATTCAATAATAAATATTTGTTATCTGTAACGGGTAGGTACGATGGATCTTCTCGTTTTGGTACCAATAATCGCTATGGATTATTTTTAGGAGCCTCTGCAGGATGGGTTTTAACCGAAGAAGATTTTTTGAAAGATGTTAAATGGTTAAGCTTCTTAAAATTAAAGGCAGGTTATGCGGGAAATGGTAATGACCGTATTCCTGATTTTGCCGCCAGAGGATTATATTCCGGTAATGCGCCTTATGGTGGCCAGCCCGGGCAGCATCCTACTCAAATTGCAAACCCCAATTTAAAATGGGAAACCACTTATGGAACAGATTTTGGGATTGAGGCCAGTTTGTTTAATAATCGTGTAAGTGTGGAAATTGATTATTATAGCCGCGATACTCGTGATTTATTATTAAATCAAGAAATACCCGGTACCAGCGGTTTTGCAACGCAGTTAAAAAATATTGGTCGTTTAAAAAATAACGGTATTGAATTTACCATTAACACCACCAATATTTCTACTAAAAATTTTAGATGGACAACCTCACTTAATTTTGGTGCCAACAAAAATAAAGTGACCAATTTAGGTGGTCAGTTATTAGGCACCGACGTAAATAAAGCTATGGAGGGCCAGCCTTTAGGTGTATTTGTTGCTCGTGAGTTTGCCGGAGCAGATCCTGCTAACGGTGATGCATTGTATGTAAAAAATACAATAAAATCAGATGGTAGCAGAGATAAAACTACCACAAATGATTACAATGCAGCAGAAGATGTGGTAATAGGTAGTCCGGTTCCCAAATTTATTTATGGCTTTGGTAATACATTCACATTCAGAGGTTTTGATATTGATGTACTATTACAAGGTGTATATGGAAATAATATTTATAACAGTGCTGGTCAATATATGTCTGCCAGCGGTAGTAATGGTTTTGATAACCAAACCGTTGATCAGTTAGCAGCTTGGAAAAAGCCGGGTGATATTACCATGGTGCCCGAAGCCAGATTGTTCTATGCCAATGGAACCAATCCTTCTAGTCGTTATATTTCAGATGGCTCTTATTTAAGAGTAAAAGCAGTAACCATTGGTTATAATTTGCCAACACAGCTAATTAGGAAAATTAAATTAGAGCGATTAAGGGTTTATCTCCGTGCACAAAACCTCTTTACTATAACTAAATACAAAGGTTGGGATCCTGAGGTTACAGCTGACTTTTTGGCCAGTAATATAACACAGAGTGTAGATTTTTATTCTGCACCACAGCTAAAAACAATTGTGTTTGGTGTAAACATTGGGTTATAACTAAACAAATAAATAATTGAAAACACGAAATAAATTTTTATGAAAAAAATAATTTATAAAACCTTATTACTGCTGCTGGTTGTTTATGGAACAGCTTGTAATAAGATGTTGAATACACAACCAACGCAGAGTATTGACCAAACAGCCGCATTAAATACCAGCAGCGACGTTTTGGTTGCTTTAACCGGTGCTTATGCCGATATGGGTGTAGAGAATGCTTATGGCGGTTTAACCTTTGTAGCCCCAGATTTATTAGGCAATTTTGCAGAACTAAATTGGTCCGGTACTTATCAGGGGATGACTCAAATTTTTAATAAAACCATTCCTATCGACAATAACTTTACTACCCAAAATTGGTTAACGAGTTATAGGGCTATTAATGACGTAAACAATGTACTAAGTGCATTAAATGTTGTAAGTGCCGATAAAAAAGCGTCGGTTGAGGGTCAAGCTAAGTTTATTCGCGGTACTGTATATTTTGACTTAGTGCGTTTATTTGCTAAAGCATGGAATGATGGAGATCCAACAGTGAATGATGGTGTGCCATTGGTGTTAACACCCACCGAAGGTATTTCAGATGCGAATAAAGTAAGCAGAAATAAAGTTGCTGAGGTGTATGCTCAAGTAATAAGCGACTTAACCACAGCAGAATCATTATTGCCTGCTACCAATGGTTTTTATGCTAATAAAGCAGCTGCAAGTGCTATGTTGGCAAGGGTGTATTTACAAAAAGGAGATTATACCAATGCCGCTGCTACTGCTAATAGGGCTATTTCTACAGCAACAGCTAATGGTTTTGCATTAACCACTACCTATGCTGCTGCTTTCCCGGCTCCTTACCCACCTGCTGCTGTGGCCAATACTAGTGAAGATTTATTTGCTATGCAAGTTACTACAACTTCCGGTTATAATACTTTCAATGAATACTACTCACCCTTAAGCAGAGGCGATATTCAAATTAATCAGGCTCACTTAAATCTATATGAACCTGGAGATGCTCGTTTAGGATTATTTTATAATTCTGGTGGTTCTATTTATACAGCTAAATTCGACAATCTATATGGTAATGTGCATATTATACGTTTGGCTGAAATGTACTTAACCAGAGCCGAGGCCAACTTTAGAATGGGAACCCAGGTGGGCGATGCACCGGTAAATGATATTAATAAAATTAGGCAACGTGTTAACCTTTTGCCTTATACAACTGCCACCTTAACTTTAGATGCAATTCTTAAAGAAAGAAAATTAGAATTGGCTTTTGAAGGATTTACTTTGCATGATATTAAAAGAACACAAGGAACTGTAGGAAACTTAAATTATAATTCTCCAAAGTTGGTATTTCCAATACCTAAAAGAGAAATTATTGTAAACCCCAATTTAACACAAAATGCAGGGTACTAACGGATATGTATTGACTGTGACTGTATAATAAAATAAGCCGCCTAATATAAGGCGGCTTATTTATTTCATAGGGTGCGTTTGATGGTGTAAGTTTAATCGCGATCCCATCCACCACGACCATGTCCTCTGCCGTGTCCTCTGCCACGATCATCATTATATCTTCTGTCTCTATCATAATAGCGATCTCTATCATACATATTATAATAACCATATCTTGGACGAACAGGAACAACTACTACGGGCCTTGGGGCACATACTGCGTAAGGATCATCATAAACTACAACAGGTCGTGGAGCAGGATAATAAACAGGTGCACCAATTCCAAGATTTACATTTACTCTTACTTGTGCTTGTGTATGTTCAGTAATGCCTAGTGCTACAATTAATCCGGCGGCGATGATAAGTTTTTTCATAACAAAGGGTTTTAATGTTTAAAAATTTCGAATTGGATACATATTGCTTAATTAATCCAAATCCTTTCTATAAACTTTAAAACCAAATACGTGCCAAAAATTAGCAAGCACTATTTTCAATTTTTAAATACAAAAACATTAATAAATTGTAAATGCTTAAAACACAGTGCTGTTAAAGGTTTTACATTATTTGTTTTGTTAGTAACTGAAAAACTGTTTGCTTATTCAGGCATAGCTATTAACAAAATTTTTATAAAATAGACTGTACAGGCACATCAGGTTTGGCATATTTATACCGTTGAAGTATATTTCCGGTGTAATAGGCATCAGATCCTAAACATGCAATAGATCCAGCTTTATCAATAGCAATCATGCCATCTGCTTCCGGTAAAATATCCTTTAAAAAAATATCAGTTACTTCTCCAATAACTAAAAATGTTTGATTGTGTGTAATTGGAATGATCTCTACCAATTGTAAAGCATATTGTATATTACTTTCTGCTACAAAAGGAGCTTTAATTCCATCTACCCACCGCATAGAAAGGCCTGTTGCTTCAAACTCATTAATGTTGACATTATATTTAGCGCTGGTTTGGTGTGCCTGAGCTACAAATGAAGATTGGATATGGTTAATGGTGTACACTTTTGTAGACTGTATATTATCCAACGTATGTGGTGCCGATGCAATTGGCCTATTAATGTAGCCAATTAATGCGGGGTTAGAACCTAAATGAACAATACTACTGAAAATTGCCAGATTGGGCTTGCCTTCCGAATTAATGGTTCCAATTAAAGACGCCGGTTTAAAACCGGTAATACTTTGTATGAAGTTGGCACGATAAAATCTTTCCCAACTTGCTATTGTGTGTTGATTATAATGTTGCATTTGTTTTTAACAATCACTAATAAAAAATGTTGTTAATTTGGATTAACTGAGGCCACTTCGTAAGTATGCATGGGTTTAAAACTTAATCGATCGCCTTCTCCTTTCTGCAACTGATATTGAATAAATCTTTTCTTTCCTGTGTAAGTAGCCGATGAATCGGTTGAGGTAAAGAGTGGGAAGCTACGCATTAATAAACCTTCCATAAGTTGAAAATGATCATTTCCTTTATAGCCATCTCTAAGTTTTGGGTCGTTCAATATATCGGGGAAACTGGCCACAGAAACGGATTTGTTTTCGGAAGAAACTAAGGCAATGACATTCCCGTACATTGCATTTGGTCCATTATATATATTCATCATTAAATCAGGAAATCCATCGTTATTAAAATCATCAATGGCAGCTTGTTTAATAACACCCTTAACATAAAATTCGGGATCACGAGCATTTGTAAAACCAATTAGTTTAATGCTGGCTAAATTATTGTCAGGGTTTTTATTGTTACATCTTACTCTATAACCCACTTTACCAATTAAAACAGTTGTATCAAATTTGGGGGTTTGAGCCCAATTAATTAGTGGAAAAAAAATTATCATCCAAACAAAAAAAAGTTGCTTCATGCCGACTGATTTATTGTGATAGTTTGCCATTTATGTGCAAAAATAAAACTTAGTAAAGATGAATGTTTTAATTGGGGATGCTGATTAAAATTAGTACAAATTACATATTTCTCCTGTACTGTCCACCTGCCTGGTATAATGCCCGGGTAATTTGTCCTAAGCTACAGTATGGTGCTACCTCCATAATGGCAGCAAAGAGATTTTCGTTTTGATGAGCCACTTTTTGTAAATACAATAATTTTTCTTTTGCTATACCTTCATTTCTTTGATGAAATGCCTTTAGGTTTTGGATTTGTTGTTCTTTTTCCTCTGTAGTTGAGCGAATTACTTCACTTGGAATAACTGTTGGGCTGCCTTTTTTATTTAAAAAGGTATTAACGCCAATAATGGGCAAATCGCCATTATGTTTTAGGGTTTCATAATGTAAACTTTCTTCTTGAATTTTGTTGCGTTGATACATTCTTTCCATAGCACCCAACACACCACCTCTTTCGTTTATGCGTTCAAATTCTGACAATACAGCTTCTTCTACAATATCTGTTAAAGTTTCAATGGCAAAACTGCCTTGTATAAAATTTTCAATTTGTGCAGTACCTAATTCGCGGTTTATGATTAATTGAATGGCCATTGCTCTGCGAACACTTTCTTCTGTAGGTGTAGTAATGGCTTCATCATATGCATTGGTATGCAGCGAATTACAATTATCATAAATGGCATATAATGCTTGTAAAGTAGTTCTTATATCATTAAAATCAATTTCTTGTGCATGCAAACTTCTGCCTGAAGTTTGGATATGGTATTTTAATTTTTGCGAACGTTCATTGGCATTGTATTTATGTTTCATTGCTTTTGCCCAAATTCTACGAGCCACCCTACCAATTACACTATATTCAGGATCCATGCCATTGCTAAAAAAGAAAGAGAGGTTTGGGGCAAAATCGTCAATTTGCATGCCTCTGCTTAAATAATATTCTACATATGTAAATCCGTTGGCTAATGTAAAAGCTAATTGAGTAATAGGGTTTGCACCTGCTTCTGCAATATGATAGCCACTAATACTTACACTATAAAAATTTCGTACTTTATTTTCAATAAAATATTCCTGTACATCACCCATTAATTTTAAGGCAAATTCAGTAGAGAATATACAAGTATTTTGAGCTTGGTCTTCTTTTAATATATCTGCTTGTACTGTACCTCTTACCTGTGCTAATGCGTTGGCTTTAATAGTGTTATAAATATCTAACGGTAATACCTCGCTACCTTGTAATCCTAATAATCGTAATCCCAAGCCGTTATGCCCTTCCGGTAAACGTTCAGGTGCCATTGGATTATAATAAATGGGTCGTTGTAATTTGTTGTATTTTTTTTCTGCAAAAGCTTCTATCTCAGGCCACAATCCGTGTTGTTCAATATATTTTTCACATTGTTGGTCAATGGCGGCACACATAAAAAATGCCAAAATAATGGGAGCCGGCCCATTAATCGTCATGCTAACGGATGTCTTAGGATCACATAAATCAAAGCCGCTATATAGTTTTTTTGCATCATCTAAAGTTGCAATACTTACACCACTATTGCCAATTTTGCCATAAATATCGGGCCTTGTGTCATGGTCTTCACCATATAAAGTAACACTATCAAATGCGGTTGATAATCGAATGGCCGGTTGCCCCAATGATACATAATGAAATCTTTTATTGGTTCTTTCCGGGCCACCTTCACCAGCAAACATGCGTGTGGGGTCTTCGCCGGTTCGCTTCAATTCAAATACACCCGCCGTATATGGAAACCTTCCCGGTAAATTTTCTTGTAATTGCCAAAGTAAAATATCTCCCCAATCTTTATATTTTGGTAAAATTATTTTAGGAATACTGGTTCCGCTTAGTGAGGTAACGGTAAGGGGTTGTTGTATTTCTCTCCCTCTTACTTCATAGCTTAAATATGTTGAGGAGTATTGTTTTTTTATTGATGGCCATGTTTCAATTAATTGTTGGCAATTGGGGTCTATTTGCTTTTGTAATTGTTTAATGGCATTTTGCAAATCAACATTTTCTTTCAGCCATTTATTGTCTAATACTCCTTGTAGTTGGTATAGTTTGGATGCTAAACTAGCTTGTTGTTGTGCCCATGCATCGTATTCTCTAATTCTCTCAACAATTTCAGATAAGTAGCGTACTTTTTTGGGAGGAATAATAGAGGGTTTTTTGCTGTGTATGTGCAATGTTTGTAGGGGTAAATTTTCTTTAATCCATGAAACATTAAGTTTTTCAGCTGTTTTTTGCATGAGTAAGTAAAATAAGCTATTCATGCCGGGGTCATTAAACTGAGCAGCAATGGTTCCAATAATTGGAAGTTCTGTGGGCTGGGCTTGGAAAAGTTGATGATTACGTTTGTATTGTTTTTGAACATCATGCAATGCATCTAAAGCACCGGCTTTGTCAAATTTGTTAATACAAATTAAGTCGGCATAATCTAACATATTAATTTTTTCTAATTGTGATGCTGCTCCATATTCTGGTGTCATAACATACAAACTAATATCACTGCAATGTAGAATAGAAGCATCACTTTGTCCCACACCTGCACTTTCAATAATAATCAAATCAAAGCCGGCGGCCTTGCAAATTTTAATAGCATCATTGGCATGGGCGCTAATGGCTGCATTATCCTCTCTTGTAGCTAAGCTGCGCATATAAGTTTTTGGGCCACTAATTGCATTCATTCTAATTCTGTCGCCCAATAATGCACCGCCTGTTTTCTTTTTAGATGGATCAATACTAATTACTGCAATGGTATTTTGAGGGTATTGATACAGATATCGCCTCACTATTTCGTCTGTAACTGAACTTTTTCCTGCACCACCGGTACCTGTAATACCAATTACAGGAATGATATTGGGTGCTGAGTGGGTATTTTGTAAATAATGTATAATAGGTGTGTAATCTTCTTTGTTTTCTGCAAGGGTAATTGCTCTTGCAATAGCTACAATATTTTTTTGTTCATCTAATGCAAATTTTGCTTCTTTTTTGTTTTCAGTAGTTAATGCTAATTTGGGTGGTACAACGGTACTACATTTATGTAAAACATCTTCAATCATACCCTCTAATCCCATCAATCGGCCATCGTCCGGTGAGTAAATTCTGCTAATACCATATTGATGCAATATTTCTATTTCTTCGGGTAAAATAGTACCCCCACCGCCGCCAAAAATCTTAATATGACCAGAGCCATTTGCATCTAACAAATCTTTCATGTATTTAAAAAACTCTACATGCCCCCCCTGATAAGAAGTTATGGCAATGCCTTGCACATCCTCCTCAATTGCAGCTTCCACAATTTCTTGTACACTTCTGTTATGCCCTAAATGTATAATTTCGGCACCTTTACTTTGTAATATTCGGCGCATTACATTAATTGCAGCATCATGGCCATCAAACAAACTGGCAGCAGTAATTAATCTAATTTTTGAATAATTCATTGGTTCCATATTCCTTTCCATATAATAAATACAAAATTAAGGTAATGATGTTAACGGTTGTTAGTTTTTGAAAATACCCCAATTTAATTTTACATTGTGCCATAAAATTTTGTTATGCAATTCAGTAGTTCAATTGTACAAAAAAGCCCGTTTGAAGTTATACAGTTAAAAGATGAGCGTAGTGGAACAATGGTAGAAATATACAGTATGGGGGCACTTATGAATGCGTTTTATGTAAAAGTAAATGAACAGTATTTAAATATTATAGATGGTTTTACATCGCCACAAAGTGCCCTAAATGAAATTACATATGGTTTTAAAAGTGCTAAATTAGCTCCATTTGTGTGTCGTTTAGCAAATGGAAAGTTTAACTTAAATGGTCAGCAATACACCATTGGTAAATTTTATTTGGGCAATCATGCCATACATGGGTTAGTTTATGATGCTGTATTTGAAGTTTTAAATGTACATGCCGATGAACATGCTTGCTCTGTTGGTTTACGTTATCAATATAATGGCGATGATAAAGGTTATCCTTTTCCATTTGAATTATTAATTAATTGGCGATTAGAAGGAAATCAACATCTTGCTGTAACTACAACAGTCATTCATCATGGCCCGGCATCAATTCCTTATAGCGATGGCTGGCATCCTTATTTTACACTAGGCGGTAATATAGATAATTGTAAGCTACAGTTTAATAGCAGTCAGCAGGTTGAATTTGATGAAAGATTATTGCCAACCGGTATTACAATTGATGATCATCGTTTTGAACAAGGCACTTCATTAAAAGGAGTTTCTCTAGACAATTGTTTTTTACTCAACTCAAAAACACCGGCAATGTGTGTACTTAGTAATCAGTATATGGCCTTACAAATTCAACCAGATAAATCATATCCATATCTCCAAATTTATACCCCCCCGCATAGAAATAGTATTGCAATTGAAAACTTAAGCAGTGCACCCGATGCTTTCAACAATGATATGGGTTTGTTATGGTTGCAACCTCATCAACACTATTTATTTACTACTTCTTACACT
This sequence comes from Bacteroidota bacterium, assembly GCA_028877005.1. GTDB lineage: Bacteria > Bacteroidota > Bacteroidia > Chitinophagales > Chitinophagaceae > Hydrotalea. Next base: position 25,501 of record JAGWPI010000077.1, read on the forward strand.
GTAAAAATAGAGGGATAATGGAAACAAATTTTGTCAGAATTTTTGAAATTTTTAAACAGCATTTTCCAGAAAATCCTTCTATGTTTTTTTCGCCGGGGCGATTAAATTTTATTGGTGAGCACATAGATTATAATGATGGTTTTGTTTTACCGGCTGCCATTAATAAAGGTATTTGGTTTGCCATTCAAAAAAACAATCACAATACCATACATTGTATTGCTGCTGATTTGAATGAAGTGCTATTGATACAAGTAAATGAAATTAAAAAGCAACAAGGGTGGCACAATTATATATTAGGCGTTTTGCATGTGTTGGCAGAAAAGCATATTGAAATAAAAGGCTTTAACTGTGTATTTGGCGGTAATTTACCACAAGGTGCCGGGCTCTCCTCTTCCGCTGCTATTGAAGCAGGATTATTGTTTGCATTAAATGAAGTATTTCAATTAAAATTAGACTTGTTGCAATTGGCTTTACTTGCTCAATCGGCCGAGCATTCTTTTCCGGGAGTGCAGTGCGGAATAATGGACATGTTTGCCAACTTGTTTGGGAAAACTAACAATGCTATATGGTTGGATTGTGTTTCTCTTCAACATCGAACAGTGCCTTTATATTTAGATGCATATACCATTGCCATTATTAATTCAAAAGTGCATCATAATCTTGCTTCCAGTGAATACAATAAAAGACGATTGGAATGTAATGAGGGATTACAGTTACTCACTTCATTAGATAAAAAATTTAACTCTTTTCGCTATATCATGCCTAGTGATGTAATTACCCACCAGTTTATTTTACCGGCTACTATTTATAAAAGATGTTTGTTTGTAACAGAAGAAATAAAACGTGTAAAAAAAGCAGTAGAATTATTAGATCATAAAAATGTGGAAGCATTTGGCAAATTACTATTTGAAACCCACGAGGGATTAAAAAATTTATATGAAGTTAGTTGTCCGGAAATTGATTTTTTGGTGAATGAAGCAAAAAATTATCCGCAAGTGGTAGGGGCTCGCTTAATGGGGGGCGGATTTGGTGGTTCAGTTATTTGCATTGTACAAAAAAATGTAGCCAGCACCATTATTAATGCAATTATTTCTAAATATCAACAACAATTTAATATAAATGCCGAAGCTTATTTTGTGCAACCGGTAAATGGTACACATGAAATACTTTCAACATCTATTTCGTAGCAATTACACTAATTTCTACATGTACATTTTTAGGAAGACCTTTTACTGCAATGGTTTCTCTTGCCGGAAAATTTTCGGAAAAATAAATACCATATACCTCATTTACAGTGGCAAATAAATTCATATCGCTTAAAAAAATGGTAGTTTTTACAACATCATTAAATGTAATACCGGCTGCGTCTAAAATGGCTTTAATATTTTGCATTACTTGGTGTGTTTCTGCAACAATATCTTCAATAACTAACTGCCCACTTTCAGGATGTATTGCAATTTGCCCACTTACATAAACAGTATTATCAACTATTATAGCCTGATTATATGGACCTATTGGTGCGGGCGCTTTGTCTGTTTTAACAACTTGTTTCATCATAAATCAATGGTTTAATTTAGCAAATAACGTAATTTTTAATTCCAACCAGCCTATTTTTGTACAATAAATATTTAATAATGCATATTTTAATAAAAGCCAATGCTTCACAGCAAACTGCTTTTTTACAAAAGACATTGCCGCAAAACTTAAAGATAGAATGGTATACTAGTGGTAATAAATTGGCAGATGTTTATTTTGATTTTTTGTATGAAGAAGAAGGACCTGCTTTTGGCTATGTTAGCCATACGCCTGTATTTGTGAATGCAGTTGTAACTACTACAGAAAATATGCCCAAAAATTTTATTCGCTTTAATGGCTGGCCTTATTTTTGGGAACGAAAGGTAATTGAATTAGTGCATCAAGATATGAAAATGCGTGCATTGGCTGAAAAATTACTACATCAACTTCATTTGTCATTTATCTGGTGCCCCGATATACCTGGCATGATAGCTGCCAGAGCCATTGCTGCCATTATTAATGAAGCTTATTTTTGTTTAGAGGAAGGGGTTAGTTCATCATCAGATATTGATACTGCCATGCGATTAGGTACCAATTATCCAATGGGCCCTTTTGAGTGGGCAGAAAAAATTGGATTAGCTCACTTATCTACATTATTAATTGCAATGCAGACACCTAATATGCAACATCAAATTGCGCCGCTTTTATTAGCTTCATCTCCTACTAATAGTTAAAATAATCAATTTGGCACTTATATTAAATATTGATACTGCTACTGAAAACGCTTCCGTTTGTATATGTTACAACACTGAAATTTTAGCTATAGCGCATAGCTCTGAACAAAAAAATCATGCTGCTTTTATTCAGCCTGCCATTCAACAAATTATGTGCGAAGCTAATGTAAAGTTGGTGAATATAGATGCTGTTGCTGTTACAGGTGGCCCCGGCAGTTATACAGGTTTAAGAGTAGGGCTGGCTACTGCCAAAGGCATTGCATATGCATTAAATAAACCATTACTTATTGAAAATACCTTGAAAGTAATGGCTCAGGCAGCATTACCTACATTAAAAAATTATATACAACCAACTACTAATGAAAAATGGGTGTTATGTCCAATGATTGATGCGCGCAGAATGGAAGTATTTACTGCTGTGTATTATCCCAATTTAATATGCTTGAATGAACCTAATGCACTTATTTTAGAAGAAAAATCTTTTAATAACCTGTTAAAAGACTACAATATATTATTTTTTGGAACCGGCAGCACAAAATGGCAAAATGTAATAAAAAATACACACGCCCAATTTGCAGAAATCATGCAAAATGCCGGCCATTTGGGAATTCTAGCCTATGAGAAATGGCAAAATAAACAGTGGGAAAATTTAGCATATGCTACCCCTTTTTACCTGAAAGAATTTTATCATCCAAAAAAAAATTTCAAATAATCCTTTTTTGGTATACACCGTATTTAAAAAGTATTTAACTTTAACCTCATATTGTAATTTTTTAATCCCCAATCACTTAACATGAGTAGTTCACAAAACACACTAACCTTAAGCAATGGCAGGCCCAGTGCAAAGGTTGACTTAATCCAGTCAAAGAAAGCAGCGCTAATTTTAAGAGCGTTGAATCACAAACTTCGTCAGCAAATGCTGAAGCTATTGGATGAAAACAAAAAAATGACAGTTACCGAACTGTATGTTAAATTGCGTTTAGAGCAATCTGTTGCCTCTCAGCATTTGGCTATTTTGCGTAGGGCTGAGTTGGTAACAACACAACGCAACGGTAAATTCATTTTTTATACACCCAATTATGCCCGCATTAATGAAGTGATGAAATTTGTTACCGAATTAGTTGGATAAATTCCTGATTTATCCTTTAAAAAAATCCACCAATATAAAAGGTGGATTTTTTTTATGTATTAAAGCAGATCATTTCTGAATTGTTATTTCAATACTAGATCATCTAAAACCTGTAACCTGTAACTTTGCAAATCTTTAAATGCATTTTATGAAACAAGTTTCTGAAGTACCATTGTCTTTAACTGTGGCTGATGTAAAACATTGGCTCCTACAAAATGAAGCAATTGTTATTGTTGATATTAGGCCGGCTCGTAGCTTTGAAACAGGATTTATTACAGGAGCTATTGCTATTTGTGCAGAAGACAATATTACTAATAGATTGCAAGAACTACAATTACAAAAGCATCCCACTATCTTAGTTACTGATACCGCTATATCTGCTCGATTGGAATTACTCAAAAATGCAGGCTATGAGATAATAGGATTTTTAAACGATGGAATGATTGCCTGGAATAACCTGAACGAACCAATTGATGTTTTGATTGGTGTTGAAACCGATGAATTGGCTTTGGATATTAAGTTTGATGAACAAGTTATTTTAATTGATTTACGTAATGAAGATATATTTGATATAGAACATATAGCACAATCTGTTAATATTCCTTTACATGAATTAAAGGATCCGGCAAGTATGGCTAATTTAGAAGATCATCAAAATATTTATGTGTTTGGAGCCGATGCTTTTAGCGGCATTACAGCTTGTTCATTAATTAAAAAACAAGGCATTCATAACTTACGGTATTTAATGGGCGGATGGCCTGCAATTAAAGCTATGCCAAACATATTTGAATTTGTACAATCACCATCTAAAAATGATGAAGCATCTAAAAATTAGTACAATAGTGCTTTTTTTACCTTAATAAATGGCTGTGTTTTTCGGGTTGAAAGGCCCACTTCCAACGGCGATGACTCCATAAATAATTGGCAGGTCTTTTCCTTATTTCTTCTTCAATAAAAGCAATCATGGCTTTGGTAATAGCAGCCTCCGGTAATGTTTTTGGGGTAGTGGTAAAAACGGTTGCTTCTGACCGGTAATAACCTCTTTTTTCCCTATAAAAATTACAAAATACTACTGCCGTGTCATTGTAACGAGCACTCAATTCAGGGCCTTTTACAAATGGTGCCGGCTTGTCAAAAAAACGGAACCAATAAGTGTTATCAGGTTTTCCGGGGTTTTGATCGCCTACTAAAATTAACGCATATTGTTGTTTGGATACTGCTGCAAACTCTTTCTTGAAATTAGATGCAGATACTAACAGTGTACCGAATCTACCCCTAATATGTAAAAATAGCCTATTAAAAATTTTATTTTCAATAGGCTTGTAAACTACAATAAATTTATATAATAAATGTTGAGCATAGGCTACATTGGCTAATTCCCAATTAAAAAAATGACCCAATAAAATTTGTACATTTTTGCCACTAGCATACAACTGATTGATGGTTTCATAATCTGCTTTTACCCGTTTGTCAAGTTCCTTTCCTGAAATAGAAATTAACTTAATGGTTTCCACAAATGTATCTGTGAATTGACGGTAGAATTCTTTGGCAATTTTTTTTCTTTCTACCTCAGATTTTTCCGGAAAGGCAATGCGTAAATTTTCATCTACTACTTTTCTTCTATATCTAATGATGTAATAAATAATTACATAAAAAATATCACTAATTCCATAAATTACACGCCAAGGCAGAAGTGATAAAAGATAAAATAATGCAAAAACAATATAATACATATATTTTTAAAAATATTGAATATCTCAACTTTTAGTTTGTAAGTATGATTTTAATGATTACAATATAATGTTTTGTAACAATGTACTTTTCTGAGGATGATCGGTATTAAAATGTAAGCCTCTACTTTCTTTTCTAAACATAGCGCTTTTTACTATCAAATAGCCTACG
>JAGWPI010000078.1 GCA_028877005.1 Bacteroidota bacterium
GGATGAAGATGCCAATAGGCTCAGTAATAATCAACGCGATTCTATGCAAGCTGTGCACTTAGCAAAATTCATGAAACAACATCCTACTGAAAAAATAGTAGTATTGGCCGGCAATGAACATACAGCCCTTTTGGCTTGGGATAGAACAAGTATACCTATGGCTGTGTATTTACATTATTTAACCGGTATAAAACCATTGAGTATTGACCAAACTGAAATGACGGAAGGAAGTAATACAGACTATGGCCGACTTTATTATGCAGCTTTTACGCATCATTATTCTGTAAAACAGTCGGAAGTGCCTTTACAAAACAATACACCAATTCAATTTTTAGATTCAGGCCTATATGATATGTATGTAGTTCATCCCCCTACCAAATACATTGATAGCAGACCTACCTGGTATAATTTGAATAATACAAAAAAAGAATTTCCGGTTTCGCCGGCATACAAAACCTTATTTTTTGTACAAGCTTTTTATGAAAACGAATGGGGGCAAAAGGAAGAAGGTATTTATATACCTGCCGATCAAACCTATGTAAATGCCGAAAACGGATTTTACTATCTATATCTGTACCCGGGAAAATACCAATTGGTTTATAGAGATAAAGCTTATAATATATTAGGCACTAAAAGCATTATTGTACAATAAAAATTTATTTAAAAAAAATATAGCCAATAATAATAGCAGCAATTACGCCAATAAAGTCGGCTAACATACCTGCCCAAATAGCATAGCGCACTTTCTTAATGCCAACACTACCAAAATATAAAGCAATAATGTAAAATGTAGTATCTGCAGATCCCTGAAAAGTAGAAGCCATTCTACCAACAAATGAATCAGCACCATGCACTTGCATAACATCTAACATTAGCCCTCTGGCGCCACTGCCGCTAAAAGGCTTCATAATAGCAACAGGTAATGCAGGCGTAAAATCGGCGTTAATCCCCATCAACTGAATAGCATGGGTTAAAGCATTTACTACATAACCCAAAGCGCCACTATCTCTAAACACTCTAATGGCAACTAACATACCTACTAAATAGGGAATAATTTTTAATACCACATCAAACCCATGTTTTGCTCCATCAATAAATGCATCAAATACATTTATTTTTTTCCATACACCACCTATAATAATGGTTACAACAATAAGCATCAATAATAAATTGCCAGATACCTTGCTAAATATAGCTTTATCTGATGCAGACAAACCATTTACCCAAAACAATAAAGCACCCATAATAGCTAAAAGACAAGCCAACCACGTTACCAAAATCATATCCCACTTTAATTTTTGCCAAAAACCCACAATAATAATTGAGGCCATGGTAGCCACCACTGTCGCCAATACACAAGGAATAAAAACACTTGCCGGCTCATGTGAACCCGCAGCTAACCGGTAAGTTAAAATAGATAAAGGAATAATCGTTAATCCACTGGTATGCAGCACCAAAAACATAATTTGAGCATTGGTTGCTTTTTCTTTAACAGGATTTAATGTTTGTAAACTTTCCATAGCTTTTAAACCAAAAGGAGTAGCTGCATTGTCTAAACCCAACATATTAGCAGAAAAATTCATCACCATCTCTCCCATTGCCGGATGACCATCAGGCACACCGGGAAACAACCGTTTCATGAAAGGATTTAGAATTTTGGACAAAAACCGAATAGCGCCTGCACGTTCAGCAATATTCATTAATCCTAAAAAAAATACCATTGTACCGGCCAGTGGAAAAGCTACATCTATTACAGAACCTTTGGCCGAATCAAACAAACCATCTACCAACGTTTTAAAAATCTCAGTATCATGTAAAAAAATAAACTTATACAACGCAATAATAAATGCAATTAGAAAAAAAGCAACCCAAACAATATTCAAAGCCATTTTAAACCAGTTTTAGAATAATCAATGCTATAATTCTGCTATTTTCATCAAATTAGATACAAACATCCAACTATATTTTGAAGAAAGTATCTAAAAGTATACTAACGAAATTTTGATTGAAAATAAGCATTCTATGAATATGAATAAGACCTTACTTTTGCGGCTTAAATTGTATACTTAGCTTTTAAAAAACCATTTTGGTTGTTTTATAGCTTTTAAAAAATTAAAAAAATGGCTTTACAAGCAGGAATCGTGGGATTACCTAATGTAGGAAAATCAACTTTATTTAATGCAGTTACCAATAGCGCCAAGGCACAGGCCAGTAATTATCGATTTTGCACTATTGAACCCAATGTTGGGTTAGTAGATGTTCCTGATGAGCGTTTACAACATTTGGCTGCATTGGTTAATCCAAATAGAATTGTTCCTACACAAGTAGAAATTGTAGATATTGCCGGTTTAGTAAAAGGTGCCAGCAAAGGCGAAGGTTTAGGTAATAAATTTTTAGGAAATATTCGTGAAGTAGATGCTATTATACATGTTATTCGATGTTTTGAGGATGAAAATGTATTGAGAGAAGAAGGAGCCATTAATCCTATTTCAGATAAAGAAATTATTGATACAGAACTTCAATTAAAAGACCTGGAAAGCATAGAGAAAAAAATTCAAAAAACAGAAAAACTTGCACGTGTAGGTTCTGAAACTAAAGCCCAGGCAGAATTAAAAACATTGTTAGAATGTAAAGCACATTTAGAGCAAGGTAAAAGTATCCGCTCTTTACAACTTTCTA
>JAGWPI010000079.1 GCA_028877005.1 Bacteroidota bacterium
GAGCATTATCTGGAATTAAAACCAACAAACCAAACTCTGCAAACAAATAATGCACTAACTCCAAAGTGGCTTGTTGTATACTTTTACCTAGGGTATATGCATTTTCGAATAATGTACTAAGTTCTTTACCAAAAGGCAAAACGCCAATTCTACCTTTAACTTCTGTTATTAGTTGCAAAAATGCCTTATCTACCTTCATTCTACCAACAGCACCGGTTTGTTGGGTTTGCCAAAACAGTTTTCTCCCGTCTATAGTTATGTTACCTAATTCATCCAAATCTGCATCCTCACTTCCCATGTAATAAAATGGAACAAAATGATACTCCGGCAGTTGCCATTTTAAATAATTAGCTTGCTGAACAGCATGTAATATTTTATAAACAAAATACAAAGGCCCCGTAAAAATATTGGGTTGATGAGCAGTAGTAACCGTAAAAGTATTTTGATTTAAAATAGCCGCTAAGTTATTTTGCTGGGTTGAAGAAAGTTGTAAGCCCTTATACTGTTCTAACAAAACACTATGTAATAATTCTCTGTGATTTTGTGCTTGCTTTCGGGCATCTATTGCTGCTTTAATACCATCTAAAGAAACAGAATGTTGGTAAAACTGTCGGAGCTGTTGATTTTCTTGCACATAATCTGTTGCAATGGCAGAAAAAAAACCGGTTGATGCAATTGGTAAATAATGATTAGCAACTTCCATGCATGAATGCTTGTTTTAATTTAAAATAATTGAAGGCAAAAATTAGTACATGAACATTTCACTACAAACTTAAACTACCAATTCACCTTCAATATCATAATCATATGCCTTAGTAATTCGTACGTTAACAAATTCGCCAATAGAAAGTTTTAGATTGGTAGCTATAATAACCTCATTATCTACTTCAACACTATCAAACTCAGTTCTACCAATATATCTACCCGCTTCTTTTTTATCCACCATTACCTTAAATACTTTTCCAACTTTTTCCAAGTTTTTTTCTAAACTAATTTCTTGTTGTACTTCCATTATTTCCTGAGCGCGTTGTTGTTTAATAGCAGCCGGAATATTATCTTCTAATGCATAGGCACTGGTATTTTCTTCATGACTATAAGTAAAAATGCCTACCCTATCAAAACGATGTTCTTCTAAAAATGATTTTAATTCAGCGACATCCGACTCTGTTTCCCCGGGAAAACCGGCAATCAAAGTTGTTCTTAAACAAATACCTGGTACTTCTCTTCTAATAGTTTTAATTAGTTCGCTCATTTCTTCGCGAGTACTATTGCGACGCATTGCCTTTAACATGTTATTACTGGCATGTTGCAATGGCATATCTAGATATTTGCAAATATTTTCTTTGTCGCGCATTACTGCTAGTACCTCTAATGGAAATTTATTTGGATAAGCATAATGTAAACGTATCCACTCCAACCCCTTTACGGCTGATAATTGCTCTAACAAGATATGCAAAGAACGTTTTTTATATATATCTAAGCCATAATAAGTTAATTCTTGAGCTATTAGCATAATTTCTTTAACACCTTTTTTTACTAGGGTTTCTGCTTCAGCAATAATAGCTTCAATAGTTTTGCTAACATGACTACCGCGCATTAAGGGTATAGCACAAAAAGCACAGGTTCTATTGCATCCCTCGCTTATTTTTAGATAAGCGTAATGCTTTGGCGTGCTTAATAATCTTTCCCCCAATAATTCCGATTGATAATTAGCACCTAATTCTTTTAGTATTAAGGGCAATTCCATTGTACCAAACCAAGCATCTACTTCCGGAATTTCTTGTTCTAAATCATTTCTATAACGTTCACTTAAACAACCTGTTACATACACTTTGTCTAATTTTCCCTTCCGTTTTAACTCTACCTGATGTAAAATGGTATCAATACTTTCTTCTTTTGCTTTATCAATAAATCCACAAGTATTTACAACAACAATATTATGATCTGTTTTTATATTTTCATGTACTACCGGTATGGCATTGGCCAATAACTGCCCGCTCAATACTTCACTATCCACCAAATTTTTACTACAACCCAGTGTTATAATATTAATTTTATTTTGTTTCAGCGTTTTTGACTTCATATTGCACGCAAAGGTAGTTGATATTTTAAGTGTATAATTATGCTTCTGAAGATAATTTTACAAATTGGTAATTATAATGTTAAACCATATTTTTTGCCTAAAATAATGCTAATGTATACAACTATTCAGTAAAGCTTAGAGAGAATTTTTTTATGTAAGCATTAGGCATTGCACTTAATTTTGACTTTATGGATACACCCAATGAAAGCACAAATAGCCAACCACTTTCGCCTCAAAAAGCCGAAATGTTTAAAAATAGGCTTTGTAAGGTTTTTAAACACAAAAAAAAATTAGCAAAGAAACAACAGATTTCCTGTTGGAGGGTTTATGATCATGATTTACCTGAGTTCCCTTTTTGTATTGATTTGTATGAAGATAAAGTATATGTGGCTGAATACAAGCGAAGGCACCAAATGACAGAGGAACAACATACGCTTTGGTTAGAAGCCTGTGTAGTAATTATTAGCACTCAATTACAAGTGAACAATGAAAATATATTTATTAAGGAACGTAAACGTAAAGCCAACAGAAACGATCAGTATGAAAAAACCGGAGATGCTAAACAATATTTTACTGTACTTGAGAATGGTCTTAAATTTTTAATTAATCTAACAGATTATTTAGATACAGGCTTGTTTTTAGACCACCGCATAACTAGACAAATGGTTAGAACTGAAGTATATGGGAAACGAGTTTTAAATTTATTTGCCTATACAGGTTCGTTTTCAGTGTATGCTGCAGCCGGAATGGCAAAAAGTGTTACTACAGTAGATTTATCAAAAACTTATTTACAGTGGGCA
>JAGWPI010000080.1 GCA_028877005.1 Bacteroidota bacterium
AATGTTAGAATGTTGCTCTGATACACTAAAGGTAGAAAAAATTGAAAATCCCACTTAATTTTAACATAATAAGAAGATAGTGCCAATGAAATACCATTATATAACGATTGAAGGCAATATAGGTGCGGGCAAAACTACTTTAACGCATTTATTGGCTAAACATTTTAATGCAAGAATTATATTAGAGGCATTTGCAGACAATCCATTCCTAGAAAAGTTTTATGCAGACCCTGAAAAATTTGCTTTCCCCTTAGAATTATTTTTTATGGCAGAAAGGTTCAAACAATTAAAAAGTATGCTGCATACCAACGATTTATTTAGCAGTATTACTATTTCAGATTATTTATTTTCAAAATGCTTATTATTCGCCAAAGTAAATTTACCTGAAGAAGAATTTAGATTATATCAAAAATTATTTGATATAATGCAACAACAAATTGCCTTACCTGATTTATTAATTTATTTGCATGCACCTGTTAGTAAATTACAGCAAAATATAAAAAAACGACAACGTAGTTATGAACAAAATATACCCGACAGTTATCTATTTAATTTACAGGAAACTTATACCCAATACATTAAACAACATAATATCAAAACACTATTTATAGATGTTTCAAATGCCGATTTTTTAGGAAATCCGGCACATTTGCAGGTAATAATAGATGCATTAGATCGCGAATATGATGCCGGTCAACACTTTTTTTCGCTGCCTTAAGGTTTGCAACTGTTTGTATATTACTTTCGTACACTTAATTTTTTAATGTCTAACATGAATGGACGAAGCTAACCAACCACACGATGCATTTGCATCAATGCGTATTTCGGAATTTAGAAATTTAATGATTGGGCGCTTTGCTTTTATCATGGGCCTGCGTATGATGGCTACTTTGTTAGGTTGGTGGATTTACGAGTTAACCAATGCACCCATAGCCATTGGTTTAATTGGATTATCAGAAGTAATTCCGGCTGTATCACTAGCTTTATATGCCGGGCATATAATAGACATAAGTGAAAAAAGAAAATTATTGCTTACCTGTATTAGCCTTTACATGTTAGCAGCTATTTTACTTACTGCACTCTCTACTCAATACACAGCCCATCATATAAAAAATACAATGATTGCAGGGCTAATTTATTTAATTGTATTTGGCACAGGTATTATTCGTTCATTCACCGGCCCTACTTTTAGTGCCTTATTAGGACATATTGTACCTAAAAAAATTATTGCCAATGCCACAACTTGGAGTCAAGGCACTTGGCTTTCTGCTTCAGTAACCGGACACGCTACTGCCGGATTTTTAATTGCCGGTTTCGGCAATACCAAAACACTCATTACTGTAATAGTACTAGTTGCCATAGCTTTATTTGTTTTATTTTTATTAAAACCCAAACCTGCATTGAATGGCCGAGGCGAAAAAAAAACCTGGGAAAGTGTAAAAGAAGGTTTACACTTTGTTTACAAAACAAAAGAATTACTTAGTGCTATTACCCTTGATTTGTTTGCCGTTTTTTTTGGTGGTGCAGTAGCCATGATTCCTGTTTATGCCAGAGATATCTTAAAAGTAGGGCCAGAAGGTTTCGGCTTTTTAAACGGTGCCTCCGATTTAGGTTCCATTTGCATTGTTATTTGGCTTACACTGTTCCCCCTCCAAAAACAACAAGGCAAAAAATTATTAATTGCTGTAGGAACATTTGGACTGTGCATTATTATTTTTGCCATTTCTAAAATTTTCTGGATTTCCTTTGTGGCACTCTTAATTTCGGGTATTGTAGATGGGGTTAGTGTAGTAGTAAGGGGCACCATTATGCAATTAAAAACACCCGATAATATGCGAGGTAGGGTACTGAGTGTAAGTTCAATGTTTGTAAATTCAAGTAATGAATTGGGGCAGTTTGAAAGTGGTATGGCAGCTAAATTAATGGGTGTAGTGCCCTCAGTAGTTTTTGGTGGATGTATGACATTGTTAGTGGTTGGCATTACCTGGTTTAAATCACCGGTTTTAAGAAAAATGCAATACTAATAAACACATTAAATGAGGTCGCCTTAGTGCAATCCTATAAATTTTCATTCGTAAGTTTCTCTAATACGTAAAATACTGCCGGACAAAATTCTGCATTTTTTAAAGTAATATTCATTCGCTTCAGCAAAACATCTTCATCAGTATAAGGAAAACGAGCACAATCTGATGGTCTTATTTCATAAATAGTACAGGCATTATCACTACCTAAAAATGGGCAAGGAGTTTGTTTAACTACATAATCTCCCTCCAAATCAAGGGTTAAATAAGTGTCAATAAAAACACTTTCTTTTAGTTTTAATGCCTTGCTAATTCGCTTTATATCTGGCGTTTTAAAACGTGGTGAATAATTTTTACAACACTGTGCACAAGTTAAACAATCAATATGCCGAAAAGCCTCATCATGCAATTCAGGCAGTTTTTTCAAAACTTTATTACGCTGCACTCGCTGAAGCCAATTTTTGTATTTTTTTTGATGCTCGGCACTTTGTTTTTGCCAATTATGTAACGAAACTTCTTCCCCCATATAAGGATTAATTTTTTTAAATGCTTTTTGTAAAAACCGATTTCAACAATACATTAAGTATTATGATGGCATTTTATGCAAGTTATCACCTTACTTTGCAATAATATTCAAACTTTTTAATTGTATGGATAGTTTAAGGGAGCAATGGCTTATTTTAATTTCAACACCTATTTACCTTTTTATAATTGGAATAGAATTACTCCTCTCTCATCTACATCATAAAAAAATTTATACGGTTAAAGATACCATTACCAATGTGTATTTAATGCTGTTAAACGGTGGAATAGATTTGCTGTTCAGATTATTTTACATTGGAATTTGGCAGTACTTTTTCATGCACGCATTTTATAGATGGGAACACCAAGGAGTAACCTATTGGGTTACTTTACTACTGGCAGAAGATTTTCTGTATTACTGGTTACATAGATTCGATCATGAAATACGTTTTTTTTGGGCTACCCATGTAACACATCATAGCTCACCGGTTATGAATTTTACTGTAGGCTTCCGTTCATCTGTTTTTCAACCTCTTTACCGTTTTCTTTACTTTATTCCATTAGCAATGGCAGGATTTCAACCAATAGACATATTGTTCATGTATTCTGCCACTCAAATATGGGGTATTTTTGTACATACAGAACTCATTGGCAAAATGGGATGGTTAGAATATTTGATGGTTACCCCTTCGCATCATCGGGTTCACCATGGCTCCAATCCCAAATACCTTGATAAAAATATGGGCATGTTTTTAATTATATGGGACAAATTATTTCATACTTTTCAGGAAGAGCTATCTAAAGATGAATACCAACCCATTCATTATGGACTTACTAAAAATTTAGAAAAAACAAATGCATTCACAATCATTTTTCATGAGTGGATTGAGATTGCAAAAGATGTAAGTCAAAAAAATATTACACTGAAACAAAGAATGGGCTATTTATTTGGCCCACCCGGTTGGAGTCATGATGGCAGCCGACAAACCAGTAAAGATTTACAACAAATAGAATTAAATCAAAATGGGTTTGTTGAAAATAATACATCAGAAGAAAATACCGAATTTCAAATACAAACAAGTTAATATGTAAAGTTTGTTTCTACACCGCTTTTTCTATCCTTAATAAGGCTACACATGTATAAATGAAAAACTATGTTCATCTAACACATGCACACTGTTTCCACAATTTCAACAAAGCCTTTCTTTTGCTCTGTTTTACACTTAACTTTGCCCATCTTTTAACGTGGTCAACCTTAATACATTATGAATTTATTTCAGAAGAAAGATGCAGAATTCATGCATCGCCATATTGGTCCTAATCCCACCGATACACAAAAAATGCTACACACTATTGGTGTAGATAGTATAGATACTTTGATTAATCAAACCATACCGGCATCAATCCGTTTAAATAGTCCACTGTCCTTGCCCAATAGTATCAGCGAGCAAAGCTTTTTAGATGAATTAAAACAAATTGCCAAGAAAAATAAATTATATAAAACATATATTGGACAAGGTTATTACAACACTATTACCCCTTCTGTTATTCTAAGAAACATTTTTGAAAATCCGGGTTGGTACACACAATACACTCCCTATCAGGCTGAAATTTCACAAGGCAGATTAGAAAGTTTACTAAACTTTCAAACCATGGTTATTGACTTAACCGGCTTAGAAATTGCCAATGCCTCATTATTAGATGAAGCTACAGCTGCTGCAGAAGCCATGATTATGGTATACCATCAAGCCAACAAAACGGAACATGATGGAAGAAACAAATTTTTCGTTGACAATGCCATTTTTGCGCAAACAAAAGATGTATTAATTACTCGTGCAGCACCACTAAATATTGAATTGATTTTTGGT
This sequence comes from Bacteroidota bacterium, assembly GCA_028877005.1. Lineage (GTDB taxonomy): Bacteria > Bacteroidota > Bacteroidia > Chitinophagales > Chitinophagaceae > Hydrotalea. Next base: position 4,412 of record JAGWPI010000080.1, read on the forward strand.
GATTATAAAACAATTTTATTAGACAATACATTTTTTGGCGCTATTGTTCAGTACCCTGCAGCCAATGGTGCAATTCATGATTACCGTGGATTTATTGCCAATGTACATGCAGTTGGTGCCTATGCAATAATGGCAACTGATTTATTGGCTCTAACGTTACTAACCCCTCCGGGAGAATTAGGTGCTGATGTTGCTATAGGTTCAGCACAACGTTTGGGAGTACCTATGGGTTATGGTGGCCCACATGCTGCTTTTTTTGCTACCAGAGATGATTTTAAGCGCAATATGCCTGGCAGATTAATTGGTATAAGCATAGATGCTCAAAACAATAGAGCTTTAAGAATGGCTTTACAAACCCGCGAACAACATATAAAAAGGGAAAAAGCAACCAGCAATATTTGTACGGCTCAGGCACTGTTGGCCAATATGGCTGCTATGTATGCAGTATACCATGGTCCAAAAGGTTTAAGTGATATAGCCAAACGCATTCACATTCTTACGGTTGCACTTTACCATGCATTAAATGCAATGAATTATATTATTGAATCCTCTCACTTTTTTGATACTTTGGTTATAAAAACCAATGTTAAAGGCATTCGTAACATTGCGGAAGAACATCATATCAACTTTTATTATATTGATGATAATACAGTAAGTATTAGTTTAGATGAAACAACTACTAGAGAAGATGTAGTAAACATAGCCATGATTTTTGCTGCTTTACAGGAATCTAATAGTGTGGCAGTTACTTTTGAAACAACGTTTCAGGTAGCTCATCAAATTCCCGAATACGCTCTACGCCATTCTAATTATTTATCGCATCCTGTATTTAATACTCATCATAGTGAAACACAAATGATGCGCTATATTAAGCAATTAGAACAGAAAGATTTAGCACTGAATACCAGTATGATTTCTTTAGGGAGTTGCACCATGAAATTAAATGCAGCTACTGAAATGATTCCGGTTAGTTGGCCCGAGTTTAGCAGTTTACACCCATTTGTCCCGCAAAATCAGGCAGAGGGATACCACATTATTATTGAAGAATTAAAAAAATACCTCTGCACCATTACCGGTTTTGATGCATGCAGTTTACAGCCCAATAGTGGTGCACAAGGAGAATACGCCGGTTTATTAACCATTAGAAGGTATCACGAAGCGCATCAAAACAGTCATCGCAATGTTGTTTTAATCCCCATTTCTGCACATGGCACCAACCCTGCAAGCGCAGTTATGGCGGGTATGAAAGTGATTGTGATAAAAGGTACTGCAGAGGGACATATAGATGTTAATGATTTAAAAGAAAAAGCCATTTTACATAAGAATAATTTGGCCGGTTTAATGGTTACCTATCCTTCTACACATGGTGTATTTGAAGAAAGCATTAAAGAAATTTGTGCTATCATTCATGAAAATGGTGGCTTAGTTTATATGGATGGCGCCAATATGAATGCCCAAGTAGGCTTAACTACACCGGCAATTATTGGGGCAGATGTTTGCCATTTAAATTTACATAAAACTTTTGCTATACCCCATGGTGGTGGTGGCCCCGGAGTTGGCCCAATATGTGTTACTGCAAAATTAGCACCCTATTTACCCGGCCATATTAACTATCTACAACACCAAGGAACTGGCGCAGTAAGCGCAGCACCTGTTGGCTCTGCCTCTATTTTGCTAATTAGCTACGCTTATATTAAGTTATTAGGCGCACAAGGCGTTACAATGGCTACTGAATATGCTATTTTAAATGCCAACTACATGAAAGCGCGTTTAGAACCTTATTATAAAATTTTGTACACCGGTACAAATGGGTTTGCAGCACATGAATTCATTGTTGATTTGCGGCCATATAAACAAACAGCCGGTATTGAAGCGGAAGATGTTGCTAAACGATTAATGGATTATGGTTTTCATGCACCTACTATGAGTTTTCCGGTACCCGGAACTATTATGATTGAACCTACAGAAAGTGAAGATAAAGCAGAATTAGATCGCTTCTGCGACGCACTAATTGCAATACACAATGAAATTAAAGCCATTGAAATTGGCGAATTAGATAAAGCAGATAACCCCCTAAAAAATGCACCGCACACACAAATAATGGTAACTTCAGATAATTGGCACCATACCTATACTAGGCAACAAGCAGCTTTTCCACTATATTATGTTACACAAAACAAATTTTGGCCAGCTGTTGCGCGTATTAATAATACTTACGGTGATAGAAATTTAATTTGTACTTGCGAACCCATTGAAAGTTATGTAGAGGAATAACAAACATAATTTCATAGATAAAATAAGAGGCTGCTCTATACTTTTAAGGCAGCCTCTTATTTATTTGTAGCTATAAAATGCAATGTTAATGCCCACCTCGGCCGCCTCTGTTATTATTGTAACCACCCCCTCCGCCTCTGGAAGGTGCAGGTGCTGAACGTTGAGCTGGTGCAGGACGATTAATTTGAAAATTCCGAAAACGTGCTTCACCTCTTTGTTGCATAGCTTGCTGCCTATCTAAATTCCGAATTACTTCTTGATGATTGTTATTAACCGGTGCCCATTGCCTTTGAGGCGTTCTTTGCTCCCATCTTCCCTGCTGGTTTCTATAAACATTCCCTTGATGATCGGATAAAATAGTATTGCCTCTTGCTATATTAGTAGGCGTATTGGGTTGCACATGTTCTCCTCTAATGTTTCTGTTATCCCCCAAATTATTATTGCGAACATTACCATTATTAAATTGGTCATTTCGATTATTGTAATTGTACCGATTATTCCTAATATTTATATTTCTGTTATTATATACCATTCTATTATTGGTAATAACATCATGCCGATAATTATAAATATTATTAGTAACAAAACGATTATTATTAACAATTACAGTTCTATTATTAAATTCTCGAATATTTCTTCCATAAAAACCATAATTACCGGGTCTCCAGCAATAAGGAGGATGATAAATTCTAGGACCCCACCAGCCACCTGCCCAACCATTCCAAATACTTGTTCCAAAACCTACATTAAACCATCCAAAACTATAGTTAAATCCCATACTCCAGCCATACCATGGGTTATACATCATATTAAAACCCCAAGTATAAGGACGTGGATAATAGTAGTTTCCCCACCATGGGCGATAATAATAGCCGGTACCATAAACAACTGTTGGTCCATAAACAAAAGTGTTTAAATAACCGGGTGTATAACCCATATAAACCCAATCTGGTGTTACATCATAAATATAAACATATTTTAAATTGTATACCGGATAACTTGGCGGAATAATATCTATTTCTGAAGGACGTTCTGTTGCCACTGACCATGGACCATTTGGTGAAGGTGCAACAAACCATACGCCACTTTCAACTGTGTAATATTGATTGCCATAACGTACAACTGATGAAGCTGTATTCACTGCGTATTGCATGTTGGTTCCTTCAATAGGTTTAAACTGTGGTTCACCATCATAAGTAACATCAGCGGCAGCTTTTTTTCTATCTACTTTCGCAGTTTGTGGTATTTGTGCGTCCATAATAGCTTCTTTGGCAGCATAGGTACCGGGTACGCTGGCTAATACATTGTCTTTAGGTGATCCTTCAGGTATTTTTGCAAAATCAGCCGGTATATTATTAGCTGCAACATATTGCCAGTTACCATGTAAGTTATTAGCTGTATACCATCTGCCCGATATTAAAATGTAATATTGTTGTGTATTTGTATCTAAAAAAATATCATTATTACTATTGGCTGCATATAATAGTGAGGTATTATCTATAGGAACCATGTTAGGTTGACCATTGGTTTGAATTAATTCTGCCGGTTTTGTACTAACTATAATATCTGAAAAACCTGTGTATGCATTGTCATCGCTTTTATCAGCATTACTACTATAACCTGCTTGTGCATCATTGGCCGCATCTACAGCGCTGGCAATTTTAGCTAAATTAGCCGGAGGATTATTGGCAGGTGTATAAGGACCAGTAGCAGCAGGTGCACTATACCAATGTTTAGACCCGTATAAATAAAACAATCCATCTGTATTACGTACTATGGTAAAAGGTGTATTTACTACAGCATCTAAACCCCAATTAGGATTTTTTTTCATTTTAGGTTCCCCATCTATCAAAACCAATATGGACGGGCGATCAGCATAAATAATTTGTGGCGGATTATTATCAAAATTTTGCGCCAATTTATGTTGCTCTACATTATTGTCTAACTCAGTTAATAATTGATCCATTGGCAAAGCAATGCCTGCCTGAGGTAATTGAGCTTCTAAAGTAGTTTTTAGATAGGATATGTGGTTCACATCACTATCACTACTTAATTTTAAATTAGGTACTCTGGCACTCAATAAATGCACCAAACGGGTATCCCTATCTGTTGAAATAGTAGCTACCGACCAAAAAGTTCCAAAAATAGGATCTTGATTGGCTGAATTTTGAACAGATACTGCTGCGCGAAATTTTAAAATATCACCGGATAATGATTCGGGTTGTGGTTGATAAATTTTAATAATTGAACCATCATTGGCAGTAATTACTTTTGGCCAGTCTGTATTATCCTGTGCACGAGTTGTGGTAAAGGAAAACAAAAAAAACAAAAGTATAGGCTGAGTAAATAGGCGCAATTTTTTCATACACTCAAATTTTAAATAGTAAAATTAAATAGCTAATCAATTAAATAACCATTCTATGACTCTAAAAAAGGCATATGTATTAAAACGTTCGGTAAAAAACTTAGAAACTAAAGTAGTTTAACGTTTTATTGTATTCTACTTTATTGAAATGAATAAGCAATATCCTTGCCAATAAAAAAGCAGACCTTTTGGTGAGATCTGCTTTTAGGTAGGTATTAATTATTGCTACTATCGGTAAATCCAGTTAAATTCATACTCCAAGGGTGCTTTAATAGCAGTACGTTCTGCTACTTTTCTAAACCTTGCCGGTAATCCCATTAAATAATCGCGAGCTTTTTCTGCTTTATCGGATAATCCCGTCATGTATTCTATGCCCCATTCTTTTACAAGCGTTTCAACTATATCAGTATAATCTTTAGAAGTATACACGCCTAATCTTTGCGCTGCATCACTAAAATGTGAAAAGGTTGCTCCAATTTTTTCACCTTGTTGCCTTAAAAAATGGGCTGGCATAATAATTTTTTTACGCATCATATCTTCAAATGCCAACATC
>JAGWPI010000081.1 GCA_028877005.1 Bacteroidota bacterium
TATACATGCCCGTGAAGCAACAACCATTATTACGAATCGCTTTAGTAGGAAATCCAAACAGTGGAAAAACTTCCTTATTTAATGCATTAACCGGCTTAAACCAAAAAGTGGGTAATTTTCCCGGTGTTACAGTTGATAAAAAAACAGGTATTATTGCTATTGATGAGGCCTTAAAAGCCGAGTTGATTGATTTGCCGGGTACTTATTCTTTATATCCCAGGCGGGCAGATGAATGGGTAGCCTATAAAGTACTCATGAATGCAGATGCTGATATTACAGCTGATATAATTGTACTGGTGGCAGATGCCAGTAACCTAAAACGAAATTTTTTGTTTTGTTCGCAAATTGTTGATTTAAAACGGCCGGTAGTTGTAGCACTAACCATGAATGATTTGGCGGCTAAAAAAGGAATTAAAATAGATGTGGCCGGGCTTGAAGCCGATTTGGGTGTACCTGTTGTGCCCGTAAATCCTCGAAAAAACAAAGGACTTACTCATCTAAGAAAAGTAATTGGTATGGTAGCTAAACAGCAGTATGCCATTCCTACCAGAGATTTTATTGATAATAAAATGGTGGCACCCAATGCCATTGAATCTGTTCAGCAATTATTGCCTCAGCTAAGTGATTATGCTGCCATTCATTTTCTAATTAATCATGAAAATTTTCCCTTAACACCTCAACTGCAAGATGCTATTGAAAATATTGAAAAAGAAAACAATTTTAATCCTACAAAAACACAGGCAGAAGAAATTTTAAGTCGATACCGACGTATTCAGCAAATATTGCAGAAAAATGTTGTAGAACCAGATCCGTTGGAACAAAAACTTTTTACCAATCATTTAGATAATATTTTGTTACATAGGGTTTGGGGTTATTTAATTTTAATAGTTGTATTATTCCTGCTTTTTCAAAGCATATTTTGGCTAGCCAGTTATCCTATGGATGGTATAGAGTGGATTTTTACCCATTTAGGTAATTATTTAAACCAAACACTGCCGGAAACCTGGTGGAGTAACCTTTTGATTAATGGATTAGTGGCAGGAATGAGCGGTATTTTAGTATTTGTACCTCAAATTATGATATTATTTGGCCTCATTACTATTTTAGAAGATTCCGGTTATATGGCTCGTATTAGTTTTTTGAGTGATAAATTGATGCGTAAAGTAGGTCTAAATGGTAAAAGTGTGATGCCTATGATTAGTGGCTTTGCCTGTGCTGTACCTGCTATTATGAGTACCCGAAATATTGAAAATAAAAAAGAAAGATTATTAACCATTATGGTAACGCCATTAATGAGTTGCAGTGCTCGTTTGCCGGTTTATACCATTTTGATTTCATTGGTGATTAAAAATACTTATTATTTTGGATTTTTAAGTTTACAAGGGTTGGTAATGATGGGATTGTATTTGTTGGGATTGGTAATGGCGCTAATTGTTAGTGCTGTAATGAAAGGGTTTATAAAAATGAATGAGAAGAGTTTTTTTATATTAGAATTGCCCATTTATCGTGCGCCTCGTTGGAAGAATGTTGGGATTACTATGGTTGAAAAAGCTAAAATTTTTGTGCGTGATGCGGGCAAAGTAATTATGGTAATTAGTTTATTACTCTGGTTTTTAAGTTCCTATGGTCCAGGCAATCAAATACAACAAATTGAAAAAAAATATTCGCAATTAATACAACAACAGCCGCAAGAAACAGCCACTTTGCAAAGAGCATTGGCTTCTCAAAAATTGCAACACTCTTATGCAGGTATATTGGGTAAAGCTATTGAACCTGCTATTAGACCACTGGGGTTTGATTGGAAAATTGGCATTGCACTCATTACATCATTTGCTGCACGTGAGGTATTTGTAGGTACCATGGCTACGCTGTATTCTGTGGAAGAAGGATCGGAAGATGTTTCTCTTAGAGAAAAAATGCAGCAGGCAAAATATTCAGACGGCAGTAAAGTGTACACCTTACCCGCAGGCCTTTCATTAATGGTTTTTTATGTGTTGGCTATGCAATGCATGAGTACATTGGCAGTTGTTAAACGAGAAACCCGTAGCTGGAAGTGGCCGGTTATTCAATTTGTTTATATGACAGGGTTAGCCTATTTAATGAGCTTTATTGTTTACCACATTTTTTAATGATAATAATCCCACAAAAGCTTAGATATTTTTCTAGATAATTCCCAAGCTTCATTGTTCGGTTCCCAGCTTTGGTCGCTATTGTGGTTGGTGCAAATACAAAAAATATAGCTTGCTTTTTTCCCATTTACAAAAAGTACTTCACTTCGGCTGGCATCAACAGCGCCATTTTTGCTGGCCACAAACACATTGGCAGGAATTTGAGAAATGGCTTCTTCGTCCCAATAATTTCTTCCCAGTAAGCGCAGCATTTTAGTATCGAAAGGCTGTCCCAATAAATGACCATTTACAATGCGTTCCATAATATTGGCCATTTCATGTGGTGTGGTTTGCCCCCAACCGTAGGTGTTTTTATTCTTTTCTCTTCCAATTGTTCTGCTGTTTACCCTAGTTTGTTGGTAACCTAAACTATCCATAAGTGCATTAATGCGGGTTCCGCCTCCTGCAATTTGTTGCAGCCAAAGGCTGGCTGTATTATCGCTAAGCGATAACATTAATAACATGAGTTTACTAAGTTCAATTGTTTCATTCGATTTAAAGGATGCTAGTATATCTTCTCCCGGATAAACCAGGGAGTCAGAATAAGTAAAGGTTTGATGATAGGCCAATGTTCCTGATTTTATTTTGTCCATCAACATAATCATAATCGGAATTTTAACCATGCTGGCTGTTGGGAATACTGTATCTGCCAATATTTGTACCACTTTATTTTGATGGAGGTCGTGCACATATATGCCTACTTGACCATGAAAACCACTAATTATTTCTGTGATTTGTTTGGTTAGTTTTTTATCTGTTTTTTGTGCAGTTGATGCATGTACCATACCAAGCATTAATAAAAAAAAGAGTAATAATGGCTGTAAAGGCACACAGAAAAAAAGGGTTTTAATGCGGAACATAATATACTGATAGGCCTTACCTTTAAAGAAACGGCTATTGGTCTGCATGTTGAAATAATTGAAGTGTTTGTTTTTTGGGTAAATAAAATTACAATATTGGGGTATATGCCCATAAAAAAAGGAACGGCCAGATAAAAATATCAGCCGTTCTATACTATTCACCCTGCCTGAAAATTGAATATCAAATGGGACAGGCGCCCTATCATCAATATATGAGTCCCCTTGAAAAACTCTAAAATCTATAGTATCACCTTATCATAAAAAAAGGATACATCTGCATTATTACAGAAGTATCCTTTTAATACAATGATTGGTAAACATGGTTATAGGATATTGCATGGTTTAAATGGATATTGAATTGAGTGTAAAACTAACCCATGTTAAATACCCCTCCAATAGAAGTATCTGTTGATTATTTGTAGGAATATAACGACAAGCAATTTTCTTCAGTACAAAAAAGCCGGAATTTAATCCGGCTTACACATTTACTATGGTTAAGTTACTTTGCTTTTGCAAATAGTTCAGCAACTTTATGCCAGTTTACTACATTCCAAAATGCAGTTAAATATTCTGCTCTGCGATTTTGATATTTTAAATAATAAGCATGTTCCCAAACATCTACACCTAAAATAGGTTGTCCCTTCACTTCTGCTACGTCCATTAATGGATTGTCTTGGTTAGGGGTAGAAGAAATTTCTAATTTACCATCTTTCACAATTAGCCAAGCCCAACCACTACCAAAGCGTGTCATTCCGGCATTAGCAAATTTTTCTTTAAACGCATCAAAAGAGCCAAAATTATTATCTATGGCTTTGGCTAAATCGCCTATGGGTGCACCACCTGCTTTTGGGGCTAAAATTTCCCAAAAAAAGCTATGGTTCCAATGTCCGCCACCATTGTTGCGTACGGCGGGCGATATGCTGCCGGCTACAGCTACTAAGTCTTCTAATGATTTACCTTCATTTGGTGTGCCTGCAATGGCTTTATTTAAGTTATCAACATAGGCCTGGTGGTGTTTACCATGGTGTATTTGCATTGTAGCAGTATCAATAAATGGCTCTAAAGCATCATGTGCATAAGGTAATGCGGGTAATGTAAATGACATAATTAAACTATTTAATAAGTGAACAAATTAGTTGCATTTTCAAAATTAGCCAATAATTGCTGTGATTATTTAAATTTTGTGTTAAGGGTTAATCTTTTTAAATTGAAGGCTCTTATATTTTCTTATTTCGATAATTTAAACCATATGAAAAAAGACAAAATAATGCCATCTCGTCGTTCGTTTATTGAAAAAATTTCTAAAGGGGCTGCTGCAGTGGCTTTATTGCCTTCGGTAGGTAGTTGGGCAGCTACTAACCGTACTGCATTTTTGCCTATTCGAAAATACAGTGCAAATGATCACATTCAAATTGCATTAATAGGGGCAGGAGGTATGGGCACCGCAGATGCCAATACTGCCATTACAGTTCCGGGTATTAAGTTAGTGGCAGCTTGCGATTTATATGATGGCCGTTTAAATGATGCAAAAAAGCATTATGGTAATGATATCTTTACTACCCGCGATTACAGAGAAATTATTAACAGAAAAGATATTGATGCTGTTATAGTAGCCACACCCGATCATTGGCATAAAGACATTTCTGTTGAAGCTATGCAGAAAGGTAAACATGTTTACTGCGAAAAGCCCATGGTGCATGATGTAACAGAAGGTGCAGCAGTAGTAGCAGCTCAAAATGCAAATAAAGTAATATTTCAGGTAGGTAGTCAAGGTATGAGCTCGCTGGGCAATGAAAAAGCAAAAGAATTACTAGTTGCAGGTGCTATTGGTCAATTAAATTATGCCGAAGGTTTTTGGGCACGTAATTCACCTTTTGGCGCTTGGCAATATGATATACCTGCTGATGCTTCCACTAAAACGGTAGATTGGAAAACTTTTTTACATAATTATGCCGATAGGCCTTTTGACCCCCTCCGGTTCTTCCGCTGGCGTTGTTATCGCGATTATGGTACCGGTGTTTCCGGAGATTTGTTTGTGCATTTGTTCTCTAGTTTACATTATATTACCAATTCTATGGGGCCTACCAAAGTAATGGCTACAGGTGGGTTACGGTATTGGAAAGATGGCCGTGAAGTGCCCGACATATTATTAGGAATGTTCGATTATCCTGAAACTGCTGCTCATCCTGCTTTTAACCTATCACTTAGGGTAAATTTTGTGGATGGTACTGCAGACAATACTTATTTGCGCATGGTAGGCAATGAGGGTTCTATGATTGTTGAATGGGATAAGGTTACCCTTACTACCAATAAAAGTTATGCCGCTACCGATGACCCACTTCTAAAAACCAAATTAGAAGGTAGCAATATTGCAGGGTATAATCGTAAAAAGATGCTTCCACCAGATTCTATTGTATATAAAGCAGAAGAAGGATATAAAGGAGCACATTTTGATCATTTCTATAATTTTTTTCAAGATATCAGAAATGGAACTACTTCTCGTGAAGATGCCTTGTTCGGTTACAGAGCAGCTGCCCCGGCTTTATTGTGCAATGACAGTTATTTTAAACAAACCACCATACGATGGAATCCTGAAAAACTCTCCATCCCGTCATAAAATAATTAGCGTTTAAGCAATATGTCGCACTTCTTTTTATTTGCTAAAGGGTTAATGTAAGTTCCGCTTACATTAATAATTTATGGTAAATACTTATGGAGCCTTAACAAATTTTTTTATAGAAATACATACTTTATTTTAAAATAACGGTAGGCAATTTGTGTTTATACACACATACTTACCGTTATTTCTTTTTTTACAATTGTACTAAAAATTATTATTGTACTTAACACTTTTTTATTTGGGTGTTTGTATGCCTGAAATGCAATACTGTACTGTGTTTCAGTTTTCTTATTTTATTTTTTTCATTTCAATGCAATGAACATTTTTCATTTTTTTAAAAAAAACTTTGAAAAAAGTTTGGATAGGAATTGCAGGGGTATTACTTTTGCAACCCCAATAACGA
>JAGWPI010000082.1 GCA_028877005.1 Bacteroidota bacterium
GCCGCCGCCAAAACCGCCACTACTTCCCCCCCAATTACTACTTCTGTTGTTTAACATGCCCGATAATAAAATTGGCGCAATTAAACCACCACCACCGCCACTACCGCCGCCGCCTCTGGGTAATATAAAAAAAACAATTAATAATAAAATAATGAAAATAATGGCACCACTTCCGGTTGGGGTATCTTTTTTTCTAGCAACTTTATATTCACCAACGGCCGCTTTTGCTAAATCATCTACTGCATTATTCAATCCGGTATAATAATCTTTATTTCTAAAAGCAGGTACAATTTCATCTCTATAAATTTGCGATGTTGTAGCGTCAGGTATTGCACCTTCCAAACCATAACCAATTTCAATCCAAACTTTTCTATCCTCTATTGCCGCCAAAATTAAAATACCATTATTGGTTTTCTTATTACCTATGCCCCAGGCACGAAATAATTTATTTGCATAATCTGCCACGTCATATCCATTGAGTGTTTTTATTAAAACAATGGCAATTTGGTTAGAAGTACTATCGTCTAAAGCCACTAACTTTTGTTCAAGTGCTGCATTTTGTTGCGGCGATAGCACACCAACATAATCATTTACTAAACGTGGCGGATTGGGTTTTGGCAAAATATCTTGCGCCCAACAGAACCATGCTTGCAACAAAAAAATACATATTAGTAATACTTTTTTCATGAGATGATATTCTATGCCATTGGCAGTTGAGTTGCAATGAATGAACTACTCACCGAAAACAATATCATCGGGTAGTTCGTTGGTGTTGGTTTGTTGATTAAATGGGAAATGTGTTTGTAAAGCATTGCCTATTTGTAATACAATATTAGCAATACCTTCAGCAAAATGTTTTGCATTAAAATGATGCAATATTTTTTGAACGGCATCTTCCCAAAATTGCTGACCTACTTTTTGGTGAATTCCTTCATCACCAAAAATGGCTAATTTTCTGCTTTTTATGGCAATATATACCAAAACACCATTGCGTTGATGTGTTTCATACATATGTAATTCAGAAAATATTTCTTTTGCTCTTTCCACCGGACTAGTATGTGAACAAATATTCTCTATATATACACGAATTTCTCCACTAGTCATTTTCTCCGCTTGTTGAATAGCTGAAACAATGTTTTCTTTTTCTTTTTCAGAAAAAAAAGTTACCGGCTTTTGAGAGAAGATACCCATTACTTTGTTTATATTATTTTATTTTATATTAAACTGTATATCTGGAGCTTTTTCAGTACCAGGATCGGCTTGATAATAGGGTTTTTCGGTAAAATGGAAAATAGTTGCAAAAATGTTGTTAGGGAATGTTCGTACTTTTAAATTATATGCATTAACAGCCGAATTATAATCGCGCCGTGCAACATTAATTCTATTTTCGGTGCCTTCTATTTGTGCCTGAAAATCCTGAAAGGCTTTGGTTGTTTTTAAGTTAGGATAGGCTTCTGCTACTGCCATTAATCTACTAAATGCGCCTTGCAACTGGCCTTGTGCTTGTTGAAATTTTTGTAGGCTTTGTGGGTCATTAATATCTACATTTACACTTGTGGCTTTTGCACGTGCATCAATCACTTCCTTTAATGTTGATTTTTCAAAATTGGCAGATCCTTCTATTGTTTTAATGACACTATTGTACAAATCAGTTCTGCGTTGGTAGTTGGTTTCAACATTACTCCAAGACTGCTTAACTGCCTGATCGCCTTGTACCAATCCATTATATTGATTACATCCAAATCCACCTAATAATAAAATAATGGCGGCAATAATAATTAAAGTAAGGTTTTTTGAATTCATACCTGCGGGGTTTTACATTTTAAAAATTTAAATAATTGAATGATTGTATTCATTTGCTAATGCAATCATTAAATTATTTGTAAGATAGACATTTAAGATTAACTAATTGATAAAATAAACAAAATATATACCTAAAAAAAATAACAGTCGAAATGACATAAAAAAACCATCCTTTCAGATGGTTTGATGAGTATATATTTTTTTCTTTAGTGATTAATTGCAGCTATACCGGGTAATTCTTTACCTTCAAAGTATTCTAGCATGGCACCGCCACCTGTACTTACATAGCTTACTTTATCGGCAAATCCAAATTGGTTAACAGCAGCAACACTATCACCACCACCCACTAAACTAAATGCTCCTTTTTCAGTAGCAGCTGCTACTGCTACTGCAATAGCTTTGGTACCATGTTGAAATTTGGCCATTTCAAAAACGCCCATGGGGCCATTCCATAAAATGGTTTTAGCTGCTTGTATAATGTTGGAGAATTGCTCACAAGCTTCAGGCCCAATGTCTAATCCAAGCCAACCATCCGGAATATTATTAGAGGGCGCTGTAGATGTTTCTGCATCGGCTGCAAATTTGCTGGCAATAATACTATCGCCGGGTAAATGTATACAAACGCCTTGCTTTTCGGCTTTTAGTAGTAATTCTTTTGCGGTAGCTATTCTATCCTCTTCACACAATGAATTGCCAATATTGCCCCCTTTGGCTTTCATAAATGTATAAGCCATTCCACCACCAATAATAATATCCGAGGCTCTTTTTAAAAGGTTTTCAATAATTAAAATTTTATCAGACACCTTTGCTCCACCTATAATAGCCACAAATGGTTTTTCAGCCTGATGCATAATTTTTTCGGCACTTGCCACCTCTGCTTCCATCAATAATCCAAACATTTTTCTATCGGGTGGAAAAAATTGTGCAATTACTGCGGTGGAGGCATGCGCCCTATGTGCAGTGCCAAATGCATCGTTCACATACACATCACCTAATTTTGCCAGCTTTTCAGCAAATGATTTATCGCCTAATTCTTCTTCTTTATAAAAACGGAGATTTTCGAGTAATAATACTTCTCCGGGTTTTAACGTAGCGGCCTTAGCAAAAGCATCTGAACCAATACAATCATCAGCAAATTGTACTGCAACCCCACCTAACAATTGTGATAAATGGGCTACCAAATGTTTGAGTGAATATTTTTCTGTAGGACCCTCTTTAGGCCTTCCTAAATGACTCATAAGAATTACACTGCCGCCATCTTTCAATATTTTTTGAATAGTAGGAATAGTAGCTTTCATGCGGTTATCATCTGTAATCTGATAATCAGCATCTAAAGGCACATTAAAATCTACACGAATTAATGCTTTATGCCCATTGAAATTAAAATTAGCGAATTTGCTCATATTTTTTAATTGAGTATGTGTTCAATCTTAATGATAGAGAAAACCTTACTTTTTTAGTGATGTTATACATAAAAAAAGCCGGTTTTCACCGGCATTGACTTATTTTTTTATTAATCCTGCAAAATAATGAACAGTACGAACCAATTGAGATACATAACTCATTTCATTATCGTACCAACTTACCACTTTTACCAATTGTTTTTCGCCAACGGTAATTACTTTGGTTTGTGTTGCATCAAATAAAGAACCATAATGCATCCCAACTATATCACTACTTACAATTTCATCTTCATTATAACCAAAACTTTCATTGCTGGCAGCTTTCATTACTGCATTAATTTCTTCCACTGAGGTTTTTTTGGCAAGAATGGCGGATAATTCTGTTAATGAACCGGTAATAACAGGAACGCGTTGTGCACCGCCATCTAATTTACCTTTTAGTTCAGGAAGAACTAATCCAATAGCTTTAGCTGCGCCTGTGCTGTTGGGAACAATATTAGCTGCGGCCGCACGAGCTCTTCTTAAGTCGCCTTTGGGGTGGGGCGCATCTAAGGTATTTTGATCGTTGGTATAAGCGTGTATTGTAGTCATGCTGCCGGCTTCAATGGTAAAGGCATCATTTAGTGCTTTGGCCATGGGGGCTAAACAATTTGTAGTGCAAGATGCACAAGATATAATAGTTTCAGAACCATCTAAAATATTATGATTTACATTAAATACTACGGTTTTTAAATCACCGGTAGCAGGTGCAGAAATAACTACACGCTTAGCTCCCGCTGTAATATGAGCTTCGGCTTTAGCTTTATCGGTAAAAAATCCGGTTGATTCAATAACAACATCTACCTGATGGCTACCCCATGGAATTTGAGCCGGATCGCGTTGTGCATAAATTTTTACTTCATGCCCATTCACTATAATAGAATTTTCAGTGGCAGTAACAGTAGCATTGAAGCGACCCTGAGCACTATCGTATTTTAAAAGATGAGCCAGTACTTTTGGACTGGTTAAATCATTTATAGCAACTACTTCAATACCTTCCATATTAAATATTTGGCGATATACCAACCGGCCAATTCGTCCAAACCCATTAATAGCAACTTTAACTGTACTCATTTTACAAAAATTTAAATGATTAAAAAGATAAATCGACGCAAAATTAAAACTTTGTTACCAACTATCCACTTTGTATTTAGGTTAAACTTGAATTTAAAAAAGTTTTGATGGAAATCAAAAAAAACTATCTTTATATACAAGGGTGCTTTTATAATTTGAATTTGAAAAAAAAATAAATTCAATAAAAAATTTTGAGAGATAATGCCCTACCCCTATTTTTGCACTCCCAAAAACAAATGGAGCGTTGGTCAAGGGGTTAAGACGCATCCCTTTCACGGATGAATCACGGGTTCGATTCCCGTACGCTCTACAAAAAAAACTGCAAACATAAATTTGCAGTTTTTTTTTGCCATTTGAAAGAATATTAAAAACTACCGTAATTTTGTCAATTAAAGGAAATGATGCTTTCCTGGCAAAACCACCATGTATTATACAAAGGTTAATAGCATCTATATAGTATAAAGGGCCATTTGCCTTTAAAATATTATTAGATGAAAAATTATTTTTTTAACAGTCTTGCACTGTTACTTTTTCCGTCCGAATTTTTTCTTATTCCATTTCCACTACTTAAATCCGTTCAAATTAAGCATTATTCATGCTCTAATTATTATGCACCCGCATATTCCTAACAGCCAACCATTTTATTATTAAAGTTTGGGATTAGCAATTTTTACATGAATTAGTAAGCAGTTTGGCTATACCTAATTTCAATTATATTTAATTTAATTAAAATATGAATAAGTCAAAAAAAATAATATTAAAGTTATTACAAGATAGCGATATTGAAATAAACGGGAATAGAGCATTTGATCCACAAGTGAAGGATGAAAGTTTTTATAAAAAAATAATATCAAAAGGTTCCATTGGGCTTGGAGAAGCTTATATGCATGGTTTATGGGAATGCGAAGCTTTAGATGAATTTTTCTATAAAATATTAAATGCAGAAGTTGAAAATAAAATTAAAAAGGACATTAATACTTTATTGTATGTAATAGGAAGTAAAATTATAAATAAGCAAACTAAAGAAAAATCTAAAGAAGTAGCCAAAGTACATTATGATATTGGGAATAACCTTTACAAATGGATGCTGGATGAAAGAATGATATATTCATGTGCTTATTGGGAGCATGCCACCAATTTAAATGAAGCACAAGAAGCTAAATTAGAATTGATTTGTAGAAAATTAGATTTAAAACCGGGATTAAAATTGTTAGATATTGGTTGCGGATGGGGAGGATTGGCAAAATATGCAGCGGAAAAATATAACGTTAGTGTTGTAGGAATTACACTTTCAAAAGAGCAGGTTGCAATTGCAAATGAAGTAAATAAGAATTTGCCGGTAGAAATAAGACTGATGGATTATAGAGATGTACATGAAAAATTTGATAGAATTGTTTCAGTAGGCATGTTTGAGCATGTAGGGCATTTAAACTATCTCAATTTTATAAAATTAGCCCATGAAAATTTGACCGATGACGGTATTTTCTTATTGCATACTATTGGGACTAATGATGGTGAGAGCACCACTGATCCATGGATTAATAAATACATATTTCCAAATGGTAAATTACCTAGTATTACACAAATAGCAAAAGCAATTGAAGGGTATTTTGTTTTGGAAGATTGGCACAACTTTGGTTTATATTATGACCGAACCTGCATGGAATGGTTGAAAAATTTTAAACAAAACTGGGAACATATCAAACCTGATTATTCAGAAACTTTTTACAGAATGTGGGTTTATTATTTATCTGTGAGCGCTGCTTCTTTCAGAGCAAGAAACAACCATCTCTGGCAAATTGTACTTACAAAAAAGAACCGGCAAAGCATATATCATTCCATCAGATAATTAACAATTAAAATTTTCAACAAAATACAGGCAATTGTTTAAATTTAATTGTCTGTATTTTGAATATAACATTTAGACATTTATGATACACTTTCGATAAAAAAATTTTGACACAATATAATTA
>JAGWPI010000083.1 GCA_028877005.1 Bacteroidota bacterium
AATTCCGACAAGTTTATTTCTTTTTGCTGAGCAGCTGCGTATAATATAGTTATACAACAGCAAGCAAGGGTGCCAAATATTCTTCTCATGTGTATGAATTTTGTATGAAGATAAATATACCCATCCTTTTTTAAGATACCATTCAAAAAAAAGTGGCAAAACCCACAATTTTCAGGTTAGACTTCCTCCAATAATTATTCAACAAAAGCTGCCCAATGACTTATTAAAAAAACAATAATTGTAAATTATATGTAAGCAACATAAAACTGTTTCAAAGCAGGAGCTATATACAAATTAGGGGGATTAATATAACATTTTGACAATTCAACAAAAAATAATAAGGAATAATAAAAAAAAGATACTGTTTTTTTTACGAATACATAAAAATTTGTAGTTTGGGGGAAGAAAAAACCCCACCAAAGGCAGGTGGTTGTTTTCATCATGTCAAGGTGTCTTTGTTGTTATCAAAGATCAAACAAAAAGAATTTGAAAGCAAATATAATCCAACCCATATGGAATAATAACAGATTAAAATTCCACTTAATGATATAAAATATTCATCCTTCTTTTCTTAATACCTCTAAGGGCGACTGTTTTACAATGCCTCTACTATTCAATACGCCAATGGTAACAGTTAATATACAAACAATAACCATTAAACTAAGTATGGGTATAAGGGCAGGTTGAAAACTTGTTTCAAAAGTGTATTTTGCTAGCGCCCAAGCACCTATTAAACTTAAAATTATACCTGTTAATGATGCCATTAAACCTACAAAAAAATACTCTAATGCAGTAATAGCAAAAATCTGCTTACGGCTGGCACCCAATGTTCGCAATAATACCGTTTCTCTAACACGTTGGTATTTGCTAATGTATACCGATGCAATAAATACAATTAAACCGGTACATATACTTAAACCGGCCATAAACCGGATAACAAATGCAATTTTTTGAATAATATCATTCAGTATTTGTAACACAAGTGCCAAATCAATAATGGAAACATTGGGGAATTGTTGTACAATTGATTGTTGAAAATGAGCTGCTATTTGCCTATTGGGTGCTCTGGTTAATAATACCCAAAATTGAGGCGCTGCCTCTAAAACACCCGTAGGAAATACAACCAAAAAATTAGTTTGCATTCCTCCCCAATTTACCTGCCTAAAACTACCCACAATGGTAGATATGTTAATACCTTGCACATTAAAATTAAGGGTATCACCAATGTGTACATGGTTTCGTTTGGCATAATTTGCTTCTATTGAAATGCGCGGCATGCCTGTACCGTTGTATTTTCCCATCCATTTACCTGCCACTATTTTTTCTGACACTGTTAATGAATTGCGATAGGTAACCCGATACTCTCTTCTAAATAAGTCTCTGTATTTTTTTTTTGAACTATCGGTTAAGGCTGATGTGGCTTGAATTTGATTTAAAGCGGCCAAGCGCATATTTACAATAGGTACCATATTGTTTGCTGGTAAGTGAAACGCCTTTGCCATACTATCTACACCCGGTTTTTGGCCCGCTTGTATATCAAACAAAACAATATTGGGTTGATTGTTTGTATCAGATAAATTAAGCCTTGCCATTAATACATCTTGCATCAAAAACAAAATACTAATAAAGGCAGTACCTAAGCCAATACTAACCATTAATAAGGTAGTTTGGTTATTGGGTCGGTACAAATTGGCTAATGCCTGTAGTATAATATAATTACCGGAAGATGGAAAAAAACGCTTAATCGTCCACATTAATAAACGCGCAATCATATAAAGTACTAATAATGCTACAGCAATGCCAATTATAAATTGTGTAGTTTGTTTTGCATCATGTATTGGCATATAAGCAAAACCATATACAAATAGTGCAATACATAAATATATCCACCAGGCAGAAAAAAAGCTTTTAACAGGCTTTACTTCAAATGCTGATCGAATGGCCTGAAGTGGTGAAATATATTGAATAGACAGTAAAGGCAATAATGCAAATAAAATGGCAATAATTAAACCAATACCAATACCCTGTGCTACAGCTACCCAAGAAATAGCAGTTGAAACAGATATGGGCAAAAAATCGTGCAATACAAATGGTAACAACTGTTGTATACCTATTCCCAATAAGGCACCAATAACAGATCCCAATAATCCAATTCCCATTATTTGTATGAGGAATATTACAAATGCCTGAGTGGCTTTTACACCTAAACAGCGCATAATTGCAATAGTGTTTACTTTTTCTTTTACATATACATGCACAGCACCGGCTACACCCGTACAGCCCAACAATAGCGCTATAAAACCTACTAACGATAAATATCGGGTTAAATCTGCAAATGTTCTACCCATACTTTCCTTTTGCGATTCAACGGTATCAATATTTACATCATTAGCATCTAAAAGCGGCTTTATAGAAGATACCCATTTTTCTATATCATTTTTGTGGTTGAAAAGAAAATAATATTGATAACTAACGCGGCTACCTTTCTGTAATAAACCGGTTTGCTGAATGTATGATAATGGAATATAAACAATGGGAGCTATTGCAGTAGAAAAACCAGTTTGTCCGGGTGCATTTAATAATTTTCCGGCAATTTGAAAAACAGTATTACCTACTTGAATAGAATCGCCCACTTTTGCGCCAAATTGAAGCATTAAAGTAGCATCTACTAAGGCTTGTTGTTGTGTGCGAAAAGCTATGTTTGCCCTAATAGGCTCAGTTTCTAACGTCCCATAAAAAGGAAAATTACCTTGTAAAGCACGAACTTGTACCAGCCTAGTTCCACCATTTTTATTAAACAGCACCATGGATGCAAAATTTATTTCTTCAGAATATTCATGCTGCCTTTCTAGAGAATCGACGAACTTTTGCATGTTGGATTGAAGGGGTTGGTTGGTACTTATTTTAACATCGGCACCTAACAAAGAAGCGGCTTGATTATTGATGGCATCATTCAAATTATTACCCAATGAATAAATGGCTACCAGTGCTGCAATGCCAACAATAATTGCAGCAATAAACAAGAATAACCTGGATCGGCTTTTCCTGCTATCACGCCAAGCCATTTGAAATAACCAACTAAAACGAAAAGGTGTTTGACGGGGAGAATTTGGTGATATGAAAGGATTAATATGATTCATAATTGCAGTTAAAATGCTTCTTTTAATTAAGAAATAACCTACTCAAATCCAGTTGCTGCCATGGTTTTATCGGATTCCATTTTTCCACCTCTTAACCGAATAATACGTTGTGTTTTGGAAGCCAATTCAACATCATGGGTAACCAACACTAAAGTAGTACCCGATTCTTTATTCAAATTAAAAATCAGATTCACAATAATTTCACTATTTTCTGCATCTAAATTACCGGTGGGTTCATCAGCAAACAAAATAGCCGGTTTGTTGGCAAATGCCCTTGCTATGGCTATTCGCTGTTGCTCACCCCCGCTTAACTGTGCAGGATAATGATGGCTTCTGTCTGCCAATCCTACTTTATCTAATAATGCCATTGAACGTTGCTTTACTTGTTTTTCGCCCCTTAATTCTATGGGTACCATTACATTTTCAAGAGCGGTAAGGGTTGGCATTAACTGAAAATTTTGAAAAATAAATCCAACATATTGATTTCTAATAGTTGCTAATGCATCTTCATTTAATAACTCAAGATGTTGATGTTGCAAAATAACACTACCTGATGAAGGCTTGTCGAGCCCGGCACATAAACCCAATAACGTTGTTTTACCACTGCCGGAAGGGCCTACAATAGCCAATGTGGTACCGGCTTCTACTGAAAAATTTATTTGATCTAATACAGTTAATTGCTGATTACCGCTTAAATAAGTTTTACCCACATGTTGCAATTGAAGTATGTTTTCCATATATTTTAATTTAACTTGCCCCAATATTTTATGAGTACAATTAAAACTGATATAAATTGATTAGACAGGTAATAAAAATACTGACAATAAACTGGTATTAGTACTTCCCTACCACTTGAATTGTAATTTTTATGAA
>JAGWPI010000084.1 GCA_028877005.1 Bacteroidota bacterium
AGGTATTTTATATGAGTTTTTAAGTACACCGGCAGGTTTGCAGGAATGGTTTGCAGATAAGGTGGATGAATGGGATGGCGTTTATAGTTTTAGCTGGAATGGGGGCACACCCGATAAAGCCAAAATTATTGACAAAGAGCAGGATAAATTCATTCGCTTTCATTGGCTGCACAGCGAAAAGAATGAATATTTTGAATTCAGAATTGAAAAAACAGAAATCTCTAACCAAACCATTTTGGTGGTAAAAGATTTTGCTGAAAAAAATGAAATTAAAGACCAAAGCCGCCTTTGGGAATACCAAATTAAAGAGTTATTTCACCGTTTAGGCAGCTAATTGAATACATTATTCATTAACGCTTCAAATGAATCGTGAAAAAAAGCGGGGGCTTCTGCCCATTGCGCTAAGGGTATTTTTTTAACTACTTTCAAAAAAGGCTTTTCCATTAATATTGCACTATTTAAATGCACTAACGGAATTGTATTGCTGCTGTTAATTTCATGTTGCCATTTATCTTCATCAATTAATACCAACCAGCTTTTGTCGTATGCAGACAAGTGTTGCAATGCTGGTGCATATTGTGGTATAAATACACCACTCATTTGAAGTGTTATGCTAAAGTAATGTCCCCACCAAAAATAACTGCGGATAGCCAACTCAGATTCCTTAGTAAAATAACGCGGATAATCAAGCATTACCCAAGGTAAACCCTGATAATTTTCGCCATTATATATTTTGGGATTAACTTGCTTTACAACATTCGGCATATTTTGTGCAGCATGCAACAAAATTTGATATTGACGACAAGTTTCACCCAACAATTCATTAGTAGCTTTAATAATACGGTTCTTTGTTAAAATAATCGGGATGTTAGTAACCAGTTCTAATTCTGCTGCCGAAAGTTTTACATTTGCCATAACACAACAATAGTAAGAAAGGAATTTGTGATAAAAAAATTAGACATTTTAGTAGTACGCGCTTTTATTGGCCCCTTTCTGGCCACTTTTTTAATTGCATTATTTGTGTTGGTAATGCAGTTTTTTTGGTTGTATATCGACGATTTGGTTGGGAAGGGCATTGATTTTGGCACATTGGCCTATTTAACCGGACTGGTGGCCATTACCTGGGTACCATTAGCATTACCCTTGGCACTATTACTTTCATCCATCATGACTTTTGGCAATTTGGGCGAAAGCTTTGAAATTGTTGCCATTAAAGCGGCCGGTATACCCTTATTACGTTTTATGCGGCCATTATTAATTGTTACCATACTAATTAGCGGTATTGCTTTTTTGTTTGCCAATAATATTATTCCGGTAGCACAACTAAAATTAGCATCCCTTCAATATGATATTATTGTAGCAAAACCAGCATTCGATATTAAGGAAGGTGTTTTTTATAATAAAATTGAAGGCAATGTAATTAAGCTGGGTAAAAAAGAAAGCGATGACAGTACCATTAAAAAAATTGTAATCTTCAAAAAAACTTATGGCTTACAAGATAATTTAATTACGGCAGAAAGTGGGGTAATGAAAGTTACTCCCGATAAAAAATTTTTAGAATTTGAATTGAAAGATGGATATAGCTATGAAGAAAAAGGGCCTAGGCAAACCATTCAAACCGATTTTACCCGCACCCATTTTGATACCTACACCAAGTTGTTTGATCTAAGCACTTTTCAAATGAATAGAACCAAAGACAGTGCTTTTATTTACGACCCTAAAATGCTCAGTGTTCGCCAATTAAATACCACAATAGACTCATTAGAAAATTTAGGTGCCTACTATTTAAAGCGCTCTAAAATAGAAATTAATCCCTATTTATCTTTTGCTAAATACATGGATTCTACTTGGCCAAAAGTAGATACCGGTTTCTTACAATCAGTTACTTCTCTTCAACAACTAATTCCCGATTCAGAAAGACATTATATACAAGAACGCAGTTTAAGCCAACTAAGTACTATTTCTAATAATGTTACTTTAATTTACGACGATTATAAAACCAGACAAGATTCTTTATTAAAACATGAAATTGAATGGCATCGTAAATTTACATTAAGTGTTGCCTGCATTGTATTGTTTTTAATTGGCGCCCCTCTTGGCTCTATTATTCGTAAAGGCGGATTAGGAACACCGCTGGTTTTTGCTATTATTTTCTTTGTTTTGTTTCACCTACTAAATACCTTCGGAGAAAAATTTGCTAAAAGTAATGTTATGAGTCCACTGGCAGGCATGTGGCTATCAACGCTTGTATTAATACCCATCGGATTTTTTCTTACCATAAAAGCCATGCGCGACTCTCAACTATTTAACCAAGAGTTTTATTACCGAACATTTAAAACTTTTAGAAAATTTATTCATACAAAGAAAAAAGAATATCAAAATAAACACAAGAGCATTGAATAAGCCCACTATTTAGGGCAACTGCTAAAATTACAAGCCTCTTCCTCTATTTACAAGTTGTTTGTTGTTTACCTTCGTTAATTAAATATTTTATATGAAAACAACTACTACATGGATTAGCCATCTGGCTTTTAATAGTGTTGACGATAACAACCACATTGTACGTTTAGATACAACTGAAGCCGATGGTAGTTTAAACAGCGGCATAAGTCCTAAAAAAATGCTTTTGGGTGCTTTAAATACTTGTAGTGGAATGGATGTTGTAGGTATTTTACAAAAAATGAAAGTACCATTTACTTTTTTTGAAATAGAAGCCAATGCAGAACAAACTACTACCCACCCAAAAGTGTTTACCTACATTCAATTAGTATATAAAGCAGATATTGACACTAATGATGCAGAAAAATTTAAAAAAGCTATTGAACTTTCGCTAAACACTTATTGTGGCATTGCAGCTATGTTACAAAAACATTGCCCCATTAATTATAGTATTAAGGTACTGCCCTCCAACCATAAACAATAAATACTTTGCAGAAAGAACAACAAAATTATCGGCTACAATTATTGATTACGCTACTAAGTATTATACTGTTTGTTGTAAAAATAGTAGCTTTTTATCTTACCAACTCTATTGCCATTCTTACCGATGCATTAGAAAGTACGGTAAACATGCTGGCAGGTTTAATTGGATTATATTCCTTATATGTAGCTGCTAAACCTAAAGATAAAGAACATCCTTACGGGCATGGTAAAGCTGAATTTATTTCAGCTGCTGTTGAAGGTTCTTTAATTATAGCCGCAGGTATCTATATAATTTTTCAAACAGGCCAAAGTTTTTTTATTAAAAAAAATATTAAAGATTTAGATCAGGGAATTATTTTGGTAGCCATTACCGCCATCATTAATTTTTTGGCAGGTTGGTGGTGCTTACATATTGGAAAATTAAACAACTCACTGGCTTTAAAAGCCAGTGGTAAACATTTACAGTTAGATACTTACTCCACCATAGTTATTATTGCAGGTTTATTTATTATTAAAATAACCAATTTATTTTGGTTAGATAAGTTATTGGCATTGGCCATCAGTGTTATCATTATGATAAATGGCTATAAAATTGTTCGTGCCTCATTAGCAGGTATTATGGATGAAGCAGATATGGCACTATTAAAAAAACTGGTTATTACATTAAACCAAAATAGACGAAATAACTGGATTGATTTACACAACCTCCGGGTAATTAAATATGGCGCTACATTACATGTAGACTGCCATTTAACCCTACCTTGGTATATGAATTTACATGAAGCACATGCGGAAGTAGATGAACTGGAAGCATTAGTAATTAGTACTTTTGGTGATAATATTGAACTTTTTGTTCATACTGATGGCTGCCTGCCCTTTAGTTGTCCGGTTTGCATTAAAACCAATTGCAGTGTAAGAGTACATGCTTTTACCCATCAAGTAGACTGGACATTAGATAATATTCTCTCTAACCAAAAACACAATGCACCACTCACTTAACAATTTATTTTGCCATTAACTTGGTACCTTTACCACTTCATTTACAATTTAAAAAAATTAAAAAATGCACATATGGAATCATGGAAGAATTACATTGAGATGAATCAACAGCGATTTTTAAACGAGCTGATTGATATATTAAAAATACCCAGTATCAGTTCCAAAAGCGAACATATACCCGATATGCAGACTTGTGCCGCTATGGTTGAAAAAAAATTACAAGAAGCGGGTGCTGATAAAGTAACCATTTTCAAAACAAATGGCCACCCAATTGTATATGCAGAAAAAATAATAGACCCCACCAAACCTACAGTTTTGGTGTATGGGCATTATGATGTGCAACCGGCCGATCCGCTAAATCTTTGGAATAGCCCTCCGTTTGAACCAATAGTAAAAGAAGGTAAAATTTATGCAAGAGGTGCAGCTGATGATAAAGGCCAATTTTATATGCACGTTAAAGCATTAGAAACCATGCTGCAAACTCAATCAATGCCTTGCAATATGAAATTAATTATTGAAGGAGAAGAAGAAGTAGGCAGCCCCAACCTTGCCACATTTGTTGAAACACACCAAGATTTATTGGCTTGTGATGTAATTCTTATCAGCGACACTTCTATGATTGCTTTAGATACTCCATCTATTGATGTAGGGGTGCGCGGACTAAGTTATATTGAAGTAGAAGTTACCGGCCCTAACCGCGATTTACATAGCGGTGTATATGGGGGTGCCGTTGCAAATCCTGCTACTATATTAGCCAAGCTAATTGCATCCTGCCACGATGAAAATAACCATATTACAATTCCGGGTTTTTATGATGATGTATTAGAAGTTAGTAAAGAAGAAAGAGCCGAAATGGCCAAAGCTCCCTTTAATGAAGCAGCATATAAAAAAGAGTTAGGCATTACCGATGTTTGGGGCGAAAAAGGCTATTCAACCATCGAACGCACAGGCATTCGTCCTACTTTAGAGGTAAATGGTATTTGGAGTGGTTATACCGGCGAAGGTGCAAAAACAGTTTTGCCCTCAAAAGCTTATGCTAAAATTTCAGCACGTTTGGTGCCTAATCAATCTTCTAAAAAAATAACAGCTGCGCTTATTCACTATTTTGAACATGCTGCACCGGCAGGTGTTACCGTAAAAGCTACAGAACATCATGGTGGCGAAGCATACTTAACCCCTATTGATTCTATTGAATATTTAGCAGCTGCAAAAGCAATGCTCACTACTTTAGGCAAAGAACCTGTTCCTGTTCGTGGCGGCGGCAGTATTCCTATTTGTGCCTTGTTTGAAAAAGCTTTACACAAAAAAATTGTTTTTCTTGGATTTGGCTTAGATAATGACAATTTACATAGCCCCAACGAAAAATTTGATTTAGCTAATTTTTATAAAGGCATTGAAACCATTCCTTATTTCTGCCAATATTATACAGAATTACATAAAGCAAAACATTAATACACTAAATATCTTATAGCAAAATAGCGCAACACCAATAGTTGCGCTATTTTTAGTTATACCTGCTCATTTATTTTCCTCAAAAAAAATATTACCTTCATCATTACTTATTACAATGTATGTTACATGGATACAGTAAAAGAAAAAATAAGAATTGATAAATACTTGTGGTGTATACGCATTTTTAAAACCCGTTCGCTGGCAAGTGAAGCCTGCGAAAAAGGCAAAGTAAAATATCTGGGCAATAATGTTAAACCCTCAAAAACGGTTACTATTGGCGATGAATATGAAATTAAAACCGAAACCCGTAAATGGATAATAAAAGTTACAGCACTGTTAAACCACCGGGTTGCGTATGCAGAAGCAATAAAACATTATATAGATATAACACCGGTTGAAGCTTTGGAGAAACCGGCTTTTCTGCCTCCCTCATTCCATACAGGCAAGCGTTTGAGTAAAATTGGCCGCCCAACTAAAAGAGAAAGAAGAGATTTAGACAATTTTATGGAAAGTGAATAGCATCTTTGCAAAATGATAATTGATATTATTTCTGTTGTACCTGAATTATTAGAAAGTCCGTTGAATCATAGTATTATGAAGCGGGCTCAGGAAAAAGGCCTGCTGCAGGTGCATACACATAACCTGCGCCAATGGGCCATCAACAAACACGGACAAGTAGATGACTACCAGTATGGCGGCGGAGCAGGTATGGTAATGATGTGTGAGCCACTGTTTAATGCCATTACGCACTTACAAACTACCACAACTTACGATGAAATTATTTATTTAACACCCGATGGAGAAACTTTTAACCAGTCAATGGCTAACCGTTTATCGCTACAAAAAAATTTACTATTTATATGTGGGCATTACAAAGGTATTGACCAGCGCATTCGCGATCATTTTGTAACCAAAGAAATTTCTATTGGCGATTATGTGCTCAGTGGCGGAGAGCTGGCAGCAGCAGTAATTGTTGATGCCATTGGGCGTTTAATACCCGGTGTTTTAAATGATGAAACTTCAGCCTTATTCGATTCTTTTCAGGATAACCTTTTGGCGCCCCCGGTATATACCCGACCGGCAGATTTTAATGGATGGAAGGTACCTGATATTTTATTGCAGGGCGATTCCAAAAAAGTAGAAACCTGGCGCTATGAAGCCGCACTGGCTATTACCAAAGCAAAACGGCCCGATTTGTTGAAGGACGAATAATATTTTTTTAATTTACCTATTACACCAACCTCAATGTTGTGTATGAGCAGTTACACAACATTTTTTAAAACCAGATGATAAATACAATGGAACAAAACCAATATACTATCAGCGGACAATTAGTAGATGTCTGGAAGCAACAAATTTATCCCGCTACAATACATATAAATGCAGGCTGGATTGCTGCTATTGAAGCATTGCCAAAACATACATCCGTACCCGATCAATATATTTTACCGGGCTTTATCGATAGCCATGTGCATGTAGAAAGCAGTATGCTGGTACCCAGTGAATTTGCACGGTTAGCAGTTGTTCATGGTACGGTGGGCACCATCAGCGATCCGCATGAAATAGCCAATGTATGTGGTATTGAAGGCGTTGAATTTATGTTGGCGAATAGCCAACAAACTAACTTTTCTTTCAACTTTGGCGCACCCAGTTGTGTGCCTGCCACCACCTTTGAAACTGCAGGTGCTGCACTCAATAGTACTGACGTAGCTGCCTTGCTGCAACGCGATGATATTAAATACCTGAGTGAAATGATGAATTTCCCGGGTGTTTTGC